>NZ_JAAHHT010000050.1:14352-47670 GCF_010672085.1 Okeania sp. SIO3I5 | reverse complement strand
ACAGGGCAGATGGAATTTCACCACCAAGGTAATAAGAGTTATTCACAAGTCGAGGTTTCCCCTCATGTATTGACTTGGAACGGCCATTTATACCCAGTTCCCTGGTTTAGTGGCCAACGAGTCGCACACTCCCATTGAGATTGATAAATTTTTGCTGCTAGATATTCAATTGTTTGATGATACTCTGGCCAAGAGATATAAAGATCACTCATTTGTGCATAAGAAAATAATCGTGACAACTTCAAAATTAAGTTAATTTTACCCAAAACCACAATTTTTATCTCAAACCATGATTATCTTATATTCTGAAGCAATTTTTTCAATTATTTTCCAATAAATCAAGTTTCAGAGGAATCTTATTTATAAAGAACTCTATGAGTTAAAGATTTGATAGAAAGTTTGTGTTGAAAATATCCATTCTCTAGAAGTTGATAGATATGGAAAATATGAAATGTTATAGTTGTGGCAAATTTAAATGTATTTTTGCTAGATATATATGGTGGTTAGGGATTAGGAATCAAGAGTCAGTAATAAAGACTCTAAGGATTTTAATGTGGGAATTTGATAAGTATATTAAGATGAAAATTTGCTACTACTATAGACCCTGAGAGCCAATTTAGGCATAGCATGGTAATAATTAGTATTTTTGATTATTCCCTAATAATTAAATTTTGCAATCCTTAGAAAAAGGCTATTTTTCTTATACTTATACACTTTTTTTTTCTTAACAGAATGACGAACTTGTTAATCTGCCATCTTCAGCCATCCACGGCGAATCGCATGAAATAATCGATTAATTGCTGTGGTATCTTCTTCACTCAAATTATAGTATAAAAATAAATTCCTGAGTTGTTTTCTGTGTTCCTGAGTCAAAATACCGGATCGATATACTTGAAATACTAATTCTGTAATTATGACTTCTGGTAGAAAAGCTTGATGTAAATAATTCATAATAGTTAATTGTTATAACTCACTATATTTATCATTCCCTATCTAAGAATTAATAACTGTGATAAACAGCTTGAACCCAGATGATATTTATCCGGACAATTAGTGATTTATATCACATTAGCCAAAATAAAATTATCTACTCAAACGGGATGTGTAACTTTCCACAGAATCATCAGATGTTCTAGGTCTTTGACTGAAAATATGCTGCTTAAAACTCTCTAAATATCATTGCTTGGAAAAAGTTGCACATGGAATTTCTCAAAGTATTAAGAGCTATATATTTTTAATTAATACTTTTTTCAAATACAGGATTGTGAACTACATATCAATCATTAGAAAAAGGGTGATTTTATTATATAGCAATCATATTTCAGTTGTGAGATTTTAGTGGTAATTAAGAGTCAGAAGTCAGAATATAAAAGGGTTTTAATTTATATTAATCATTCTTAAATATTTCATAAATTAGGAATGATTTCTATACTATCTTGAGCCATCCACGACGAATTGCATGAAGTAATCTATTAATTGCTGTGGTATCTTCTTCACTCAAATTATAGTATAAAAATAAATTCCTGAGTTGTTTTCTGTGTTCCTGAGTCAAAATACCAGACCGATATACTTGAAATACTAATTCTGTGATTATTACTTCCGGTAGAAAAGCTTGATGTAAATAATGCATAAAAGTTAATAGCTATAATTCACTATCCTTAGTATTGCCTATCTAACGATTAGTAACTGTGATAAAAAACTTGAGTCCAAGTGATATTTCTCCTGCCAATTAGTGATTTATGTCACATTAGTTAAGAGAAAATTATTGACTGAAAATATTAATAATTATAAATTTTCTAGAATCAAAGTAAATATTAATTTTTTTTTTAAAATATACTTGTGAATTAGAAACAACCAATATAACAATTAAAAATTATCAAATTTGATAATATGATATTATGCAATATATCAAATCGAAAAAATAATACTATAAATAACTTGCTAAAGAATAAGAAAAAGAAAAAAAATAGTAAATTCGAGCGCTAAATTTTGAGAGATAAATTTATACAAAAACACAAGCACTTATAATCAATAGTCTCTATTTGTACCAAAAATAGATCGAATTACTATTAATTGTTATAATGAGAGAGTGAATGCACAAGGAAAGATTAAAATAGCCAGAGTGCTTAATTTTCCGTGGGTGCGTCAAGTTAAATTTTGGTTCCGATTCACCCATTATTGTCGCCTAACCAACCCTAAGCTTGGATTTAATATTCCTTTTACAAACAGTCTCTAAAATAATATATAATATATCTATATTTGTAAATAAAAATCCTAATTTTTTATGCGATAATCTAATGTAAACTAGAGATATTTTATTGGAAATAAATCAATATGAAATTCCAGCAAAAATCCTATATTTTTCTGACAATAATTACCACTTTACTCTTGAGCCATACAACATCTGGGTGTCAAGCAAATAATCAAATAAAATTAGCAGAAACAAGCAAAATAACAACAGTATTACAACAAAAAAGTTGGGAAGAAGATAATAAATTTCAAGAGCGAAGTTTAGCAATTCGTCAGAAACTAGCAGCCAGAGATTTAGAAGAATTAGATAATTGGTGGAGAAAAAGAAACATAGGAGATCCTCATAAATATTTACTACCAGTAATTTTAGCTAGATTAAGTGTAGAAGGTGAACCAGCAGGGCAACTTTATAATCAAGAAAAAACCTGGAAAATTTTGCTGCAACTAGATAAAGATAAACCAAGTATTTATCATTTCCGTAGTTATTTAGATGTGAGAATTTTCTTTTTATTTCGAGAAAAAATGCCGTCAGAAATATTAACATCTTACAAAAATCAACTACAACGACCAAAAGTCCTAAATTGGATAAAAACTGGCACAGAAAATCATATGTTTATGGGACGTGCATCCGGTTTAGCATTGATGGATGGTAGTGGTTGGCCTGTAGGAGATCCAGCGAGTGAAGCTACAAATGAGGCATGGTTACGAAGTGAACTAAATAAATTTTTAACTATTGGACAAGGAGAATTTCATTCTTCTACTTATTATGGATATAGTATTGGAGGATTGCTTAATATCTATGATTTTGCTCGTGACCCAGAGTTAAAAAAACTGGCCAAAGCAATGCTTGATTGGTACGCAACTAATATGGCATTAAGACTAAGCTGGGGAACTGCTGGGGGTGCTGAAAGTCGAGGTTTTGACCGCAATACCTGGAATAGTGGGTTAAGTGCAGTAGCTTGGATATGGTGGGGAGATGAAATAGAAGTCGTAGAAAAAATGAAAAATAGTAGTGCTAGACTAGCATTAGCACCAGCTCTTAGTACATATCGTCCCCCAGAACATTTACGGGCATTAGCTCGTAAGCAAGTACCATTACCATTTAAACTACGGGCAAGTCATCCAATTTACTATAGCTACTCTCAAGGAAATGGTTTATGGGAGACCTTTTATGTAACCCAGGATTATAGTTTAGGAACTTTACTAGAGCCTACCCGAAGTTATCAAGTTGAGGGTACAATTAGGGCACAATATGCTACTTATAAGTTAGTGGTGCGTGATCCGAATGGCATCAATAATGCAGTAGTCAGTTTAGGTGGGACATATCATGGACTCCAGGCAACTGGTCGTAGTCCAGGAGACCAATATGTTCAGGAAAAAGGGGCAGTCATTTTTCAGTTAATTCTCAATGATCGAGATTTGCAGGCAGGAGTACCTGGGCGATCGCATTTAGTCTTGCCAAAGCGTTATGGTGAACCGATAAAATATAAAGATTGGTATATTTGGCGGATTGAGAATATTTGGTTATGTGCTAGACCTTGGGGAGATGAGGTGAATTTACAGATACCAGTCTCTGAGAAGAGATATAAAGATTATCAAGCAATGGTTGCCAAGGGGAGGAAAACTGCTTGGGTGACTGATGTGGCCAGAGTCGCTGATGTTGGAGAGTTGGCAAATTTGAAACAGGCGCTGGATCGAACTGAAGTTGATGATAGTGAATGGAATAGTCAGGGGCGTTTGAGTTATTTAAGTTTAGCAGGCGATCGTATAGTGATGACTTATGAGCAAGATGGTGCTATTGGAGATGCTGTGATTAATGGAGAGAAAAGAATTTTAGAAAATTGGCCTGTGTTAGAGAGTCCTTATGCCAAGCAAGAATTGTATAGTGGATTGTTAGAAGTTGATGACCCCAATTTAGGTAAGTGGCAATTACGAGGTAAGTTAAATGGTCCAGAATGGGAGTAAGTATTTGCTAAATTTTTATCCAGAGAAGAAAAAATATATCGGCATTTAGTACCTGATTAATAAATTCGGCCTTGGACTATGTTGTTATACTATCTGCCAAGACTACACTTAAGATAAAATTTAACAAAAACTAATACCAGAGAAAATTAGCCATGCCATTAAAGTCAACAACTAGACATATTCGTATTTTTGCCGGAATTATAGAAAACAATGAACTTGTTCCTGATGATCAGGTATTAACTTTAGATATCGATCCCGACAATGAACTTAACTGGAATGATAGTGTTCTGCAGCAGGTTTACCAAAAGTTTGACGAATTGGTAGAATCTTATAGTGGGTCAGATTTAACTGAATATAACCTGCGTTGTATAGGTTCCGATTTAGAACATTTTGTCCGATCCCTATTACAATCAGGTCAAATTAGTTATAATCTTGGTAGTCGTGTCAATAACTATAGTCTAGGACTACCGAGAGTAGATGTTGATGCTGAAGCCAAATAGTAATCTCAAGAATTAGAGCAAACCCATCTAAATATTGGGGAAGTTTTGACAGGGCAAGGATATCAAGCTTGTGAGTATTTATACTTATTAATCCTATCAAACCTCAAAGCAAAAGCTTCCAGAATTTAGAAGTATTGCTCTATCTCAACAATAGACCTCTGGTGATCATCAAAAATCAAATCAATTATCCTAGAGAAATAATCAATTCTTTCCCCCTACTCCCTACTCCCTGCTCCCTACTCCTTACTCCCTCTTTTCCGGAGAGGTCTAATACTGAACTAAAATTGAATATTTTACTATCTCCTGCGATTAGGCGTGAAGATTATCCAGAAACCAGGATTCTTAGTTCAGTATAGTCTACTTAAATTAAACACCTTGCGATGTCTAATCTGTGAGGTGTTTTTCTCCGTTCTGCTGAACTTACGAAAATTTGCCCAAACCGAGGTTAGCAGCTCTGGAGACAATGAATATCGCTGTGCTTCATCGTGTAATTCTTAAATAGCAAGCAATTAATTAGGAGCAATTTTATTTACTAAGCATGATAATAATATTTCTATTATCAGATTATAGAATAATTGATCATATCTCTACATTAATTAATCTTTTTCTTCTGAGAATGTTGCAAAAATTGCTTCATAGAAACCTGACGATTGGCCATAAATTGACTCCAACTACCGGGAAAAAACTCCTCTAGAGTTTCGACTAAAGCCAAAATTTCAATATTAATCATTTTGTAATATAATCCATGAGAACGTTTTAGTTTAGTCAGTAATTCATCTATTTCTATTGGAGGTAGTGGCTGTGAATTGTTGGTTTCTTGATTGCCAAAATTGCCGGAGGCGCTAGAATCAGAATATTTAGACATAAATAGACCTCCTTGAAGATCGGAAAAATATATATATGATGGAACTAATACACTACAACTTATGACTTAGAGATATAACTCAGAGAATATTTGCAGCTTGAGTGAGAAAATTTTTAGGGCTAACTACAGAACTTAAAAAATTGGATATAGTTCTATATGATTTAGATCTTTATTGTGATACTATTAAAATTATGTCTAATTCATTACAGTAAGGTAACCGCTCGCTTAAGCGTGAGTGGTACAGATCAAAGTTAGTAATAGCTGATAGATTTATCCAAGTTCTCAATTGTATTCTCACGGTTGGGCATGAATATAAAGTGCTATTACATAAGAGAACTTACGTCAACAAGCTACAACTTATGTGTGTCAGTAGCTTGATAATAAGAGCGAGAAAACTCCTGTTCTCAAAGATACTTTACGGACGATAGTCAGCAGTCCTTGTGTGAAATAGGAACTGAACTGCCAAAACCCTAATGGGTAAGTTTGAGTTAAGTTTAGTAGAACGGAATCTTAACTTTCTTGATTCTATCAAACCTATTTATTAAAAAGGTATAATACTTTAAGCTAAAAAATTACTAGCTAGCAATTGGAATTTTTAGACATTGGAATTATACTGACAACTAAGGCGCAAAAACCTAATTCAACCAGCATAAATAATCAAGAAAAATCTAACTTACTTCGAAGAAATGGCCGAAAGCGGTGAGGACCCCTGATGGAAAACACTATGCCAAGACACTACCTGTGGGCTATAGGTGAAGGGATAAAAACCTATCGGCCAGGAGAAATAATAGCAGAGCGCTATCAAGTTCAGCATGGTAATATATTACTAGATACTCAACCAGAAAAAATGCCCCAGATGCCCGAAGAAATTCCGGGTGTCATAGAACCATATCTAAAATTATTTCCCTATAGACTTCATATCCCTCAAGTTTTTGGACTGGCACCACTAACAGAAACAAAAGGCAATAAAATAATATGGCTCTTAGAAGGAGGGCCAATAAATCAAGAAGAAGTAAGCTTAGTTCCAGAAATTACTACGGCATGGAAAGATGCTACACCGATGCGACAGCTAAACTGGTTGTGGCAAATAGCCCAACTATGGCAACCGTTGAATGTGCAAAAAGTAGGTTCGAGTCTACTAAATCCAGAAAATCTGCGGGTAGAAGGGCAATTAGTACGTTTAGTAGAACTACAGCGAGATGAAAAATCTCTGACATTGCAGCATTTAGGTCAATTATGGCAACAATGGGTAAGTAGTGCTAATCCAGTAGTAGAAAAATTTTTGAAACAACTATGTCAGCAAATGATAGCAGGTGAGGTACAAAATGCTGACCTGGTAATAACACAACTAGATACAGCTTTAGAAGTATTGGGGCGAGCGCAAGTTCGGAGCGTTCATATTACCACAGCTACAGATACCGGACCAAACCGCGATCACAATGAAGATGCTTGTCACCCACCTAGTCAAACTGTGATTAGCTATCCACCTAGTTCTAAGACAGTAGCTATTGTTTGTGATGGTATTGGTGGTCAAGATAGAGGAGAAGAAGCTTCCCAGTTAGCAATCAAAGTTCTGTACCAACAACTGCAAAATATTCCTGAAAATGCAGATCCTCTAACTCTCACTACAAAGTTAGAAGAATTTGCTTGTGTCGCTAATGATGCTATTTGCGAATGCAACGATCGTGAGGAACGCCATGGTCGTGAACGGATGGGAACCACCCTAGTGATGGCACTTGCTCATCTCCACCAACTCTATATTACCCATCTAGGAGATAGTCGTGCTTACTGGATTACTCCTAGGGGGTGTCATCAAGTAACATTAGATGATGATGTTGCTAGTCGTCAAGTTAGATTAGGTTACTCTCTATATCATGATGCCATAAAACAAGCTGCATCAGGCGCCTTAATACAAGCTTTGGGTATCACCAATTCAATGAGTCTACATCCAACGGTACAGCGTTTTCCTATAGATGAGGATAGTATTTTCTTGATTTGTTCCGATGGTTTAAGTGATAAAGATCGAGTAGAAGAATATTGGCAAACAGAAATATTGCCATTGCTAGAAGGAAAAGTGGATCTAGCTACAGTTAGAGATAGATTAATAGAAATTGCTAACACTAAAAATGGGCATGACAATGTAACAGTAGCTTTAGTGCATTATCAGGTGACTCCTAAAAGTCAAACGACAGAAATATCACTCCCACCTATAGATGTTAAGACTTCACATTTACAAGAACTATCTGTAAATTCCAACTCTAATAGTAAGTTTGTTGAGAATAAACCTAAAACTTCTATGTATGACTCAGAATATAGAAGTTGGTGGTTTTATGTGTTAGGAATTTTGATACTTCTGGGATTAGGTGGAATATTAGCATATTTTTTAAGTCCTATAGCTGGTGAAATAATTAAACCACCGACAACAGAACCACCAACAACAAAGATTGCAGATAATCGGGATGTCAAAGAGATAGAACAGTCTAATTTACCAATAACTCCTACATTTTCTCCAAGTTTATCCTTAGATGTAGGATCATTCATATTGATTAGTAGTAGCGACTCTCCAAGTGAAGCATTAAACGAACCCATTGAATTGCTAACTAGCACCAAAGATAATACTGTTAAAGGTAGAGTTGCTAGTGGTAGTATTCTCAAAGTAACGAGGAAATTTTATCAACCGGAAGAAACTTGGTTAGAATTAGAAGTATGCTCAACTACAAAATCATTAACTACCGATCCAGAATTTATCTACTATTTACAACCAAAAGATTTAGGTTGGATTCAAAAAGTCAAAATAGAGAGTAACCTATATATCATCAATATGTTTGATGTGAACTTAGAGAAACTGGATGGGTGTTTTAATAATTAATAATTAACAATTAATAATTAATAATTACCTCTTCTTAAAAAGAAGAGGATTTGTTAAAAGGAAATTTTTTTATCCTTTCAAGGATAGCCTTTACAGCGCTTTTCATTTGAGTAAACCACAAAGTAGGGACGTTTTGCTAACGCAAAGCTCCGCTTTTCATGTCGCGAATGCGAAACGCTGCGCGACATGTTTGCGCAGCATTCCGGAACGGAAAACGCATTTTTGTTATGCAACGTCCCTACGGGAGAATAATTTTTTTATGTGGTTCATTGACCTGAAAACTGCTGTAAACCTTAATTTTTCGGTAATATATAATATATTAGTCAAATTCAATCAAAAAATATTAATTTGTGGCAGATTTGTGAGCAATTTCCATATAACTTAAAAGCCAATTTGCCATAGTAGCACGACGTGCTTGTGTAGGAGTAAATTCACCAATTTTATAACCTTTGAAACCCAATTTTTGTTTCAATAATTGTTTATTTTCTTTAGGAATAGAGCGAGTCAATTTTACAGTAGGGGGACGAAATTCAATAAAATTTGGAGGTTCTGGATATTCTTCTCGCCACTCTGGTGCTACCTTGGAAGCATCCCAATTACCAGTAGCATCATCATAGCGATAACCAAGATAATACCAAACTAATTGATTAACAGTATTGTCATCAATTTTTTCATCAATAATTGCTTGAATAGTTTCTGTGTTTAGTGGTGGTAGTTCAGACATAAAAGCTAAATCCTTAGATGATTTTACTAATCATAATGTAGAGGCGTAGAGTGCCTCTAATATCATGTCCGGATAATTAGTGATAAAAAAACTTGTTCCTCCTGATATAATAGTTTTTATCCTGGTGAAGTACATCAATGAATGATCCCCCTAAATCCCCCTTAGAAAGGGGGACTTCCAGTTCCCCTTTCTAAGGGGGGTTAGGGAAGATCTCCTGACTCCTCTTAGAAAGGGGGACTTCCAGTTCCCCCCTTTTCAAGGGGGGTTAGGGGGGATCTCCTGACTCCTCCCTCATTATTTATAACTATTCAACCGGACATCGTATAACATAATTTACAGCAATGCATGAGGATAGTGAGGTACAGTGTAACACAGCCTGACCGGGCTGTAACAACCTGGAAGGTTGAACTGCCAAAATTACTAACAGATTTCCAGCTTTTAACAAATACAGGACTTACGCAGAACCACTATATATAGTAAGGGCGAATGCCATTCGCCCCTACAAGCAGAACCACTATATATAGTAAGGGCGAATGCCATTCGCCCCTACAAGCAGAACCACTATATATAGTAAGGGCGAATGCCATTCGCCCCTACAAGTGGTGTATAATTTCGTATTTTGCGTAAGTCCTGAAATAGTAAAGCTTTGTACCTCACGCGCCTCCGAAACTGCTATAATTTTTGGTTATTTAGCTATTTTGTTAAGCTATACCTTCTTTTTGCGCCATTGATAACATTAAATCTAGGACTCGATTTGAATAACCCCACTCATTATCATACCAAGAAACGACTTTGAAGAAATTGGAATTAAGTTCAATTCCAGCACCTGCATCAAAAATACTAGACTGAGAATCACCTGTGAAATCAGTAGAAACTACAGGATCTTCAGTATAGCCAAGAATACCTTTCATTGGACCCTCGGCAGCAGTTTTCATTGCTGCACAAATATCTTTGTAACTGGTTGACTTCTCGGTTTTGAAAGTGAGATCGACCACAGAAACATCAGGAGTAGGAACTCGGAATGCCATACCAGTTAGTTTTCCTTTTAATTGTGGTAAAACTAGAGCTACTGCTTTTGCAGCACCAGTGGAAGATGGAATAATATTTTGAGCTGCACCACGTCCACCCCGAAAATCTTTTTTACTAGGACCGTCTACAGTTGGTTGAGTAGCAGTCATAGCGTGAACAGTTGTCATTAAACCTTCACTCAAACCAAAATTATCGTCAATAACTTTGGCAATGGGAGCTAAACAGTTAGTAGTACAGCTAGCATTAGAAACAATTGTATCTTGAGCTGGATCGAATAAGTCGTGATTCACACCCATCAGTAAAGTTTTTACTTTCTCAGGATCTTTAGTAGGAGCTGAAATAATTACCCGTTTTGCACCTGCTGTCAAATGATTTGAGGCACCGTCGAAAGTGGTAAATAATCCTGTAGACTCGACTACATAATCTGCACCTTTTTCTTTCCAGGGCAATTCAGCAGGGTTTCTAACTGACACGCAGGGAATCAATTTTCCGTTGATTGTTATGCCATCATCAGAGGCAGTTACTTCTCCTTGGAAACGTCCGTGAGTTGAATCATATTTTAATAAATAAGCTAGGTTTGGTGGTGGTACTAAATCGTTAATTCCCACAAATTCGATTAAGTCTGGGTAGTTTAGTCCAGCACGAAATACTAGACGTCCAATACGGCCAAATCCATTGATTGCTACTTTTAAAGGCATAGATACAACTCCTATATAGCTAAAGGTTTCTATAAGTATTAGGGCTTACCGATTAGAAATTATCACAAGGACAATTGGTATAATTTATTCTTTTCCATATCTTAAGAATCTTGAGAAAAGGAAATTCTTTTAGGAGTCAGGAGTCAGGAGTCAGGAGTCAGAATGAATAGATATCTCTAGGACTTACGGATGAACGCTATTGGTAGGGTGTGTTAGCGCTAGTGTAAGGCACCACCACACCATATATAGTGCCTTTGCGTAAGTCATGATCTCTAGAAAAGAGTGAGCAGGGAGCAGGGAGAAAGAATTGACGATGCCTAAACTTTTCTTTTTTCCCTACTATATAGCATTTCCCAGGTTAGTGAGGTACAGATATTAGATCCCCCCTAACCCCCTTGAGAAGGTGGGGAACTGGAAGTCCCCCTTGAGAAGGGGGATTTAGGGGGATCGTTGATGTACCTCACGCCTACTGAAAAACGCTATAATTATTAACAAATTAATAAGGAGTATAGAATATGGGACCTACAGAAATTGGCCTAGCAGCTCTAGTTACTGTTCCTTTTGTAACGAGATATGTGGGAAAGATTGGGGACAGTTTAGCGGGAAATACTTTGGAGCGGGTGGAAAAGTTTTGGCTAGTTATACGCAAAAAACCTGCGGGAATTTTGCCTATTTTGAAATCTGCTGAAACAGAAGCTTCTAATGTCGATTTTTATCAGGCAGCACAAGAGTTGGAAGTTGCTGCTAATGAAGACTCGGAAGTTACGCAAGCTGTTATTGATGTGTTTGAAGCTGCTAAACAGGAAAATCCTGAATATGTTAAAAATCTTGAATCTGACTTTGAGAAAATTAAGTCTCAAGGAGTAACTGCTGAGAAAATTAATGCTTTGTTTCAGGAAACGACTATTAGTGGGGGTGTTTCAGGTAATACTGGAGATATAAGAGGAGTCTTTCAGCACAATACCATAAGTGGTGGTGTCAAGATTTGACTGGAGTCGCCGGGATGGGAACCGGCAAAGGAAAGTCCCCAACTGCCAGAAGGCATTCCGCAAAACCTGCCTTGGACTGGCGCGAAGAAATTCGTTGGTCGCGCGGAGGCAATGAATGAAGTCTACGAGCAGCTACAAAAAACAGAACGAGTGGCGATAACTTCTATTACTGGTATGGGTGGTATCGGCAAAACGGAACTCGCTCTCCAATATGCTCACTATCACCTCCAGCTAAAGACTTATCCCGGTGGAGTTTGCTGGTTGCGATCGCGAGGGGTGGATGTGGGGATTGAGATTATTAGTTTTGCTAAGGCGAAACTCAACTTAAATCCTCCAGAGGATTACGACTTAGAAACTCAGATTCGTTATTGTTGGCGCAACTGGCACCAGGGTGATGTCTTGGTAATTTTTGACGATGTGGCAGACTATGAGGAGATTTCTAATTTTCTGCCTCCTGCGGAACCTCGGTTTAAAGTCTTGATAACTACCCGTCGCCAATGGTTGGGGCAGTCTTTCCACAAGTTAGAGTTGGAGGTGCTGGAGGAGGGGGCAGCTTTGGATTTGTTGGTTTCTTTTGTTGGGGAGACTCGAATACAACGGGAACTAGAAGAGGCAAAGGGGTTGTGTGCAGATTTGGGATTTTTGCCCTTGGGGTTGGAGTTGGTGGCGCGTTATTTGGAGCGCAAACCGGATTTATCTTTGGTGAAAGTGCGGCAGCGGTTGGAGTCTAAACGCTTAGAACATAAGTCATTGGAACGAGAGTCTAAAGATATGACTGCCCAACGGGATCTCGTGGCAGCGTTTGAGTTGAGTTGGGAAGAGTTGGATGAGAATGAGCGGGAGTTGGGGCGTTTGCTGAGTCTGTTTGCTCCAGCGGCGATTCGTTGGTCTTGGGTGGCAGGATGTTTGCCGGAGGTGGATGAGGAAGATTTGGAGGATTTGCGAGATGATAGGTTGGTAAATTTGAATTTGTTGCAACGGGTGAGTCAAGGAAGTTATGAGCTGCATCCACTGATTCGAGCATTTTTTAGGGGTAAGTTGTCTGAGTCTGACTCCGTTGAGGAAATGAAACGGCGTATTTGTCAGGTGATGGTGGCAGTGGCAAAAGAAATTCCTGAGACACCTATTCGGGAGGATATTTTAGCGGTTGAATCTGCTATTCCCCATATTGAGGAAGTTGGAGAAAATTTGACTGACTGGTTAAAGGATGAAGATTTAATGTTGCCTTTTCTTGGTTTGGGTAGATTCTATGAAGGTCAGGGGTTTTATCCGTCAGCTAAACCTTGGTGTGAGAAATGTTTGGCTATTACGAAAAGTCGGTTTGGTAACGCACATCCATATATTGCTACCAGTCTCCACAACCTGGCATTACTCTACTACTTCCAGGGGCGATACACAAAAGCAGAAGCTTTGTTTTTACAAGCTTTGGAAATGAGTAAGCAACTACTAGGGTCGGCACATCTAGATATTGCCAACATTCTCAGCAACCTGGCATTACTCTACTACTTCCAGGGGCGATACACAAAAGCAGAAGCTTTGTTTTTACAAGCTTTGGAAATGAGTAAGCAACTACTAGGGTCGGCACATCCATCTATTGCTACCACTCTCAACAACCTCGCATTACTCTACGAGTCTCAGGGGCGATACACAGAAGCAGAACCTTTGGATTTAGAAGCACTGCAAATGAGAAAGCAACTGCTAGGGTCGGCGCATCCAGATATTGCCCAAAGTCTCAACAACCTGGCAACTCTCTACTTCTCCCAGGGGCGATACACAGAAGCAGAACCTTTGTTTTTAGAAGCTTTGGAAATGAGAAAGCAACTGCTAGGGTCCGCACATCCATCTATTGCCACGAGTCTCAACAACCTGGCAGAACTCTATTGCCGCCAGGGGCGATACACAGAAGCAGAACCTTTGTATTTAGAAGCTTTGGAAATGAGAAAGCAACTGCTAGGGTCCGCACATCCAGATATTGCCTCCAGTCTCAACAACCTGGCAGGTTTCTACTCCTCCCAGGGGCGATACACAGAAGCAGAACCTTTGTATTTAGAAGCTTTGGAAATGAGAAAGCAACTGCTAGGGTCCGCACATCCAGATATTGCCACCAGTCTCAACAACCTGGCATTACTATACTCCTCCCAGGGGCGATACACAGAAGCCGAGTCCTTGTTTACAGAGGCATTGGAAATGAAAAAGCAACTGTTAGGGTTAGCACATCCAGATATTGCCACCAGTCTCAACAACCTGGCAGGTTTCTACTCCTCCCAGGGGCGATACACAGAAGCCGAGTCCTTGTTTACAGAGGCATTGGAAATGAAAAAGCAACTGTTAGGGTTAGCACATCCATCTATTGCTACCAGTCTCAACAACCTGGCAGAAGTATACCGCTTTCAGGGGCGATACACAGAAGCAGAACTTTTGTATTTAGAAGCTTTGGAAATGAGAAAGCAACTGCTAGGGTCCGCACATCCAGATATTGCTACCAGTCTCAACAACCTGGCAGCTTTCTACTCCTCCCAGGGGCGATACATAGAAGCAGAATCTTTGTTTTTAGAAGCTTTGGTGATTTTGCTTTCACAACTAGGAGAAGAGCATCCCAATACTAAGACTGGTTGGCAGAATTATCTAACATTTTTGCAGCAAGTCCTCAACGAAAATCGGCAAGGGGAATTATCTGATGAAAGGAGTTTGCGGATAATATCGCAGATGGAGAGCTAGGTTTCAGTTATCAGTTATCAGCAGTCATTTCAGTTATCAGTTATACTATGTCCGGATAAGAGCGTGATAAAAACACTTCTTTCTCCTGGTACCTTCTTTTCTCCTGTCTCCTCCCTAATTATTTATAACTATTCAACCGGACATGATATAATAGCTATAAAAATTCAGAAAATTTTGGATTGACTCCAATCTCAAATATTATGGAAAAACTGTTGCAATTACAGATGTATGATAATTAAAACCGGTAATGATATCCTCCGCTCGGATACCAGCGTCAATAAGCGCAGAAGTTAACCCATCCTCAAAGTTATCCATTTCAATAATAACTTGGTGATCGACCACACGAGCATGAAAGAGAATGAAATCTTTCCAACCTTGCTTATCTAAACCTGTCGCCAATACAAGGAAGTGACCGGAATCAAAATCACAAACAGGATATAGCCTGATCTGCTGTACACTTGGTTGGTCGCGACTTGCTTCTTGTACAGTTTTTTTCAGAATATCTGAATAATTTAGTAAGGAATCCATCGAACAATAACCTCCTGTTCTGGTTTATAAACTAATAAATTAATTCTATTACGCTGGACAACTAGCTGAAAAATTTGTTTTTGGAAATGTTCAAGGTGTGTGGCTTGACTAATAGCTAGAAATAGCTGTCTTTCTGGTTCTTGAAGCTCCAAAACTAATTGGTAAAGCTGAAGTTGTCAAGAGTGTTTTTTCCCATTCGTTAATAGGTGAAGGGGAATCAAAGCCTTTTATTTCCACAGCAATTTTCCGTCCTTCCTTTTCCGCTGCAAAAAACTTTTCAGCTCCTAAATCTGCTTTTAATGCCGTTTCTCCTAACACTAAGATGAACGGATCGTCGGTAATAGTCCACCCATCTTTTTCTAAAGTGCGACGTAGTGGCAAATGCAAATCATCCCGTCTAGACATTAATTAAAACTGCTAACAATAAAATAAAACAGCTCTTATAGTTTACTTCTTCGTTCCCAGATTGTCAACAGTGCGGAGCCTCGCGGCAGCTATATCGCCTACTCCAAAACAGCCAAGATTGTTTTCTTATGAATAAACAGCGAAAGTAGATTGTCTTATAGAGGAATTAAGCCATATTTTAAATAAAAAGCCTTAGCTTCCTCATCAAAAGCATCAACCGCGATCGCGAATATCCCCACTTCCGAAGAAAGAAGAACAGCTTTTTTAAAGCATTCCATCAACAAAACCTTACCTAATCCCCTACCCTGCATAGTTTTATCTACAGCTAACTTTCCTATTCTCATTGCTGGTACTGATAACTGAAGTGATGCTGCCATCCAAAGGCAAGAAAATCCAACAGGACTTACGCAAAGGCACTATATATAGTATTGGTGCGTTACGCTGCCGCTAACACACCCTACCAATAGCGTTCATGCGTAAGTCCTATCCAACTTATAACTACCACTTCCCATATTCTTGCTGATGCTCGTTAATTGCTCCCTTCAAAACTTCGTTAGCAGCAGGTGGATTCAAAATTGCCGACTCTATTATTTCCCAGTCGCCATCGCTCACCGCAATTACTTCTGGTCCCTGTATTTCCTCAGTCGCAATATCCAAAGCCAGTTGTAGCAAATACTCGCTGACAGTCAAACATCTCAAAGCAGCAGTCTTTTCTAAAAGTTTTTTTTGCTCTGGTTCCAGAGTCAAAGTTATATTCGTTTTCTCAGTATTTGTCGTTGCTGACATAATATTTCACCTGCTTAACGATTTTTTTTCAAAGAACAATTATTATATTTTACTTATTCCACTTCAAATTGTCAACTATTTAAAGAAGCGATCGCTCTTTTCCAGAAAACAAGAGCGATTGTTACCAAAAACCCAGACTTATGAAACGAAAGGATTCCACACCTTTAATCCCAGAATATTTTGGAAGTCTTTAGTATTACGAGTAACTAGGGTGCAATCTTCTTGAATAGCACAAGCAGCAATTAAGGCATCTGGTAGCTTGAGCCGAAAATTCCGTCTAATCTCAGCCGCCCCGTCTAAAATTGTTTCTGTAAGTGCTACCGAAATCAACCTTCTCAAAAAAATTCGCATTTTGTTAGCTTCGCTTTCGCTCAAAGAGGCATAACATAGCAATTCAACCCAAGTTAAAGGGCAGTAATAACCTACAGTCTTATCAGCGAGAATGTCAACAAAGATTGGTCGGACAATCTCTTCTCCATTGAAGTAATAGATCAAGATATTAGTGTCTAGCAAGTATTTATTCATCCCACTCCGCCCTTAATGCTTGTTGAAATTCAAGAGGATCTACCCGTTTTGGCAAAAAGCCAAAAAGGTCTAAAGTTTCCTCCCCCTCTTGAGAAACTTCTGTTACTCGCGGTAAAGACTGTACTACCAGCACAACTTCTACTAAACCCGGTTCTACAGTATCGGGCAGACTAATTTCCAGTTGGCGATCGCTCCCGACATAGACTACTTTGCGAATGGTTTCCATAATTTATCTTGTAATCAAACAATAATTCTAAAATTCAATTATATCGCTTATTCCAATTAACAAACTGCAAATTCTGTCAGTTTACGCTCTTGTAGAGTTCTGAATCCTAGAACAATGCAATCTTTGGGGATGCCAGCAGCAACCAGTTCATTTGCCACACCATCTTCCGTGCCATCGTGCTGAATCCAGATTTTATCATCAATAATATTCAAATGCAGTAGCGTCCCATAAATGCGATAGCCATCCTGCCAGCCGGTTTCAACTAGAAGATAGCGATTATGATTGGGGTCAAAAACTAGCTCCATTTGAACTTCATCATCGCTGCCAAGAAATTCTGCGTAGTCGCACAAGACTTTTTCCACGGCAGAACGATATTTAGCTTTCAGAGTATCCATCGAACAATTACCTCCTCAATAGGATCGAAAGTAACAAGATTAATAATGCCATCTTCTAGCATAACTTGACCAGCTTCCTCTTCAAAAACTCTTTTCCGCGTTTCTTCTGTAACGGCAAGATATAGGGTTCGCTCTGGGGCATGACGTATAAGTAAACGCTCGTAAACAACAAACTGCCCCACTGCTTCTTCTAAGTCTTTCATGTCGGATGGTCGTGTAAAACTTTTGACCTCAACAGCTATCTTCTCTGTATCTCGTTCCATTGCTAACAATCGTTCAGCACCGAGATCGACGAACAAATTTCGACCTCGCGCCAGACGAATCCGAAATGGATCGTCAGTAATTGTCTAACCATCTTTAGTTAAAGCAGTTTTGACAACCTCGTGGTAGATATCTTTTGCTGGCACTTTATTTTACCTTCCAAATCATAATTATACTCGACTTTTTAAGGACTGTTTAAATAATATTTTTTTAGTCTACTTCTTCCTATCCAGATTGTCAATGGTTTGGAGAAATAGAGCGATCGCTCGATCTATTTGCCAGAAAACAAGAGCTATAGAACCCTGTTTCCCAATATGTTAAAATCAAATCAAAACCTCAATTACCAGGAGAAAAACAATGGTAGCAATCCCCAAACCAGTTCCAATGACTCCCCAAGAATACCTTGACTGGGAGGAAAAACAACCGATTAAATATGAATACATGAACGGTCAAGTTTTTGCCATGACTGGGGGAACTATTCCTCATAATGAGGTTAGTCTTAATTTGGCGACGGCCTTAAAAACTCATCTGCGGGGTAAAGGGTGTAAAGTATTAATGGCAGATGTCAAAGTGGGAGTATCCGAAGAAGGGCCTTTTTATTATCCTGATGTCATGGTAACTTGCGATGAAAGAGACCGACGTGCTACTAAAGTTATTTATCACCCTTGCTTAGTCGTGGAGGTTTTATCTCCAGGAACTGAAGCTTTTAATAGGGGCAAAAAATTTAAAAATTATCGCAATATTTCTACTTTAAAAGAATATGTTTTAATTGATGCGCGAGAGATGACAGTAGAGTGTTTTCGACCTAACGAAAATGGTGTTTGGGAAATTTATAATTATGGGGAAGGTGACGAAGTAACCTTAACTTCTGTAGATTTTAGCTTTCCCATTGAGATGCTTTATGAGGACGTAGTTTTGGAGGAAGTAGAGGAATAGAAATAGTAGGATATGTGACGGCTTATCAGTTATCAGTTGTCAGTTATCAGCGCGTTATGGTTGTTGGGCTGAGTGAGGGCAGCTCACACGGATTATG
This sequence comes from Okeania sp. SIO3I5, assembly GCF_010672085.1. Lineage (GTDB taxonomy): Bacteria > Cyanobacteriota > Cyanobacteriia > Cyanobacteriales > Microcoleaceae > Trichodesmium. Next base: position 28,904 of record NZ_JAAHHT010000050.1, on the reverse strand, counting down.
GCACGGATATACGGATTAAGAATCCAGCAATTAGTTATCAGTTATCAGTTATCAGTAAGCCCTTGTAGTGGAATGTTTCAGCTAAAACTGTGCATGATTATTTTAGGTTGTGGGAAGACAAGGAAGACAAGGAGGACAAGGAAGACAAGGTGGTAAGGGAGAAAAAAGCCTATTGCACCATTTAAGATGAAACAGTCCAGTAGAACCAAGTGAAACCCAACACGCCCATTATGGTTGTTGGGTTGAGGGCAGCTCACACGGATTATGGCACGGATATACGGATTAAGAGTCTATCAGTTATCAGTTATCAGTAGGCTCTTGTAGAACCAAGTGAAACCCAACACGGCCTTTATGGTTGTTGGGTTTCGTTCCTCAACCCAACCTACGTTGATTCCATCATTTTAGATATATCAATCCAAGGGAAAATTGCTATGGTATTATGATACAGTTATAATGGTTAACAGTAGGAAAATTCAAAAACATCAACCAAGGAGAAATCAACAATGGAAAATTTTGACCGAATAGCGATCGACCCCAAAATTTGCCTGGGGCAACCAAGAATAAGGAATATGCGGATAACAGTCGGCTTTGTCATCAAAATGTTGGCTAGCACAAAATCTATTGAAGCAGTTCTCGAAGCATATCCCGAATTGGAAGCAGAAGATATAGAAAAAGTTTTAGAAGATGCGGCTTGGGCAGTTTATGATCGCACTGTTAATATTCCTACCGCATGAGGAGGATTTGTGACTCAAATTAGATTAATGGCAGACATGAATATTTCGCCCCAAACCGTTAGCGCATTGCAACAGCAGGGATGGGATCTTATTCGCGTTCCCGATGTTTTACCTGCCAACGCTTCTGATGAAGAAATCCTCAATTTTTGCCGTCAGGAGAATAGAGCGATCGTCTCTTTCGATTTAGATTTCTCAATGCTAGTTGCATTAAATGGAGAGTGAATTGAGTGGATACTTTGTAACTATACTTCAATCTCCTCCACTCCCCTACTCCCCTGCTTAAAATGCTATTCAGCAACAACCGTCCGATCGCGCCCCTGCTTCTTAGCACGATAAAGTGCAGCATCCGCAGTTTGAATTACCTCATCAGATGTTCTCCCATGTTGAGGATAACAAGCAACGCCAAAAGAAGCAGTAATAGAATCTAAAGCACTCTCCCGATAACGCAAACGTAACTCTTTAATTGCCAAACGAATTTCTTCAGCTCGTTTTTGAGTTTCTTCTACAGATGCACCAGGTAAAATCAACGTTAACTCCTCTCCACCATAACGACAAGCAACATCTGACTTGCGCACAGCATTAATTAGAGTTTTTCCCACTTCCTCAATTACCAAGTCTCCAGCATCATGACCAAAATTATCATTAAATCGTTTGAAGTGATCAATATCAATCATAATAACCCCTACCGAATCTTTATTTCTTTTTGCCCTGTGAATTTCTTGCTTCAGAAACTCTTCCAAATAGCGACGGTTATACAAACCTGTCAGAGCATCACGAATACTTTGGTTTTTCAGGGTTTCTCGTAACTCCAAATTCGCCAGTGCCAATGCTAAATTCTCTGCCACAGCGCGGCCTAATTGTTGCTTTGCTTCAGTCAAAGCTTCTGGTTTCATAGCACTTAACTGTATTAACCCCACAATATCTCCATGTGCCATCATGGGAATACATAAAGATTTAGCTGGAGAGGCAACAACCTTTATATGTTGACAAAATAAACTGCTGCTATCTGATTCCACTAAATGAATCCGTCCTCGCCGTAATGCCCAACATTGGCATGGAGTAAAAATTGGCAAATTAGGAGTACAGTCACCCCAACTTGCTACCATTGCCAATAAATTTTCTCCAGTGATCATCCTAAAGACACTCCCACAACAATTAGGAAACAAAGGTTTAAGTAAATCCCCCAACATTTTTTCAGCTTCGTTTGCAGAAGCACAAACCTGCAAAAACTCATTCATTTTACCCAACAACACCATTTCTTGATGGCGCAATTCCAGTTCATTCACCCATAACTGTAACTCTTCTTGATTTTGCTTGCTCTCAGTAATATCAATACAACAACCAATATAACCTGTAAATTCACCATAGTCAGTAAACCGAGGTACACCTTGAGCTAATACCCATCGATATTCCCCATCAGATCGGCACAGACGATATTCTATCCGAAAGTTTTGGCGACTATGAAAAGCATTCCTGTAGCTCTTCAAATAGTAATCTAAATCTTCTGGATGTAATCCCTTCAACCAACCATCACCTAGTTCTTCTGCCAAAGTACGCCCGGTAAATTTTAACCAGATGTGATTAAAGTAATCGTACTTGCCATCAATTCCCGAAACCCAAATCAGTACAGGAGCGCTATCTGCCATCAATCTAAATCTTTCCTCACTCTCTCGCAACGCTGATTCAGCTCGTTTGTGATTTGTGATATCTTGAACTGTACCAAATAATTTGATAACTTCACCTTTTTCGTTAATTACGGGTTCCCCTTTAGCAAAAATATCTCGTGTATTGCCATTTCTGCAGATGATTCGTGCTTCCAGACTGTAGGGTTTGCCTTCTTGAATCGCTTGTTCTAGAAGTCTTTGTTGATATTTAGCATCTTCGGGATAATAACATTGTAACATTTTTAGATAAGTCAAAGACTGTTCGGATGGTAGACTAAAGATGCGAAAAAGTTCATCTGAACCAGTAGTTTTTTCTGTAAGGGGATCATATTGCCAACTACCAAGATGAGCAAGTTTTTCTGCATGGTTGAACAGATACTGATTTTCTTGAAGTCTTTGTTCAGTTTGCTTGCGCTTATTAATATCTTGAATCACTCCCATATAATATTTTGCCCTGCCTACAACATTCCGAATTATGGAAACACTAATATTAATCCATACCGTGAGACCATCTTTGCAGATACAACGTAGATCGAGTGAGAAAGCTTCCATTTTGCCTGCCCACACTTGTTCTACCTGTTTTTTATAAGTAGGAAAATCTTCTTGATGCATAATATCTGCAAGTTTTTTATGCCCTAATTCCTCCTGTGAATATTTTACTAACTCAACAAATTTTTGGTTAAATAACAGCAACTCTCCTGTTGCATTTACTTGAATAATACCCACCTCTGCTCGATTGAAAATACTCCGGAAACGCTCTTCACTTTCTCGCAAGGAAATTTCCATTTGTTTGTAGTCGCTAATATCTCGGTTACTCACTCGTCTACCTAACCAACGCCCATCTTGACTGTAAACAGACTGACAACAATGGCCGATCCACTTTGTTTCACCCCTCTGAGTAATGATCCGAAAATCCATTGAGTATGTGTTGTTTTTCTCAAAAATTTCCTCAAAATATTGTTTGACTATATGCCAATCTTTAGGGTGAACTATGCTTTTTAACAAGTTGGAATTTTCGAGAAATTCCTCTTTAGTGTATCCAGTAATGCGTTCGCAGGATGGGGAAACATAGATAAATTTATGTTCTGAGTTAATCCAATATTCCCAATCATAAGTAAAATCAGCAACAGTGCGGAATCTTTCTTCACTTTTTTTCAGTGCTTGCTCAATTTCTTTGCTCTCAGTTATATCACGCGCAACCGCATAAGCTTTATTTTGTTCAGTTGTAGCATTCCACATTAACCAACGATAGCTACCATCTTTGCACCGATAGCGATTTTCAAAATGAATTGTATTGCTACCTTTGGTAATTTTATCTAATTCTGCTAGAGTAGATTCGCGATCTTCTGGATGAACAAAGTTCAAGAAAGCTTGAGATAATAGCTCTTCTTGAGTATAACCCAGAGTTTTTTCCCAAGCAGGATTTAATTTGATAAAGTAACCCTCAAAGTTAGCAATACAGAGCATATCAATAGAGAGAGCAAAGAAGCGATCGCGATCAATTTCTGTTTCTACCTTTTCTGTAATATCTTTTTGCACTCCCAGATAGTGGGTAAGTTTTCCCTGCTCATCTCTCTTATGATAAATATTTAGTTCATTGGCAAAAATTGTCAGATATTTCCGATAATTTTTCAAAGTTGTATAGCAGCGATCTCCTGCTTTTAGAGATGCCCGTAACCATTCTAAAGCGGATTTTTTAGTTTCTTCATTTGCTTGGAAATGAGGATTCTGCTCCCTCGCTTTTTCTACTGAGTAACCTGTGATTTTCTCAAAACCTGAATTAACATCAATAATTGGATTATTCCCTTGATTAGTATCTGTAATAGTAATACCTTTGCTGTTAGAAAAAATAGCTTTTTCTAACAGTTTTAACTTGATTTCTTGTTCTTGCTTTTCTGTGATGTGGCGAGTCACTACAGTAAAGCCATAAAAATTTTGCAAGCTATCATTAATAGCTGTAATAATGGTATAACACCAAATTTTTCTACCATCTTCTCTAACTATTAATTCTTCCCCTTCATATCGCCCAGTTTTAACTGCTCTTTCTAATAACTGCTGAACTTTACCTTGTTTAATATCTGCCTCACACAATAAGTAAGAACAATTCTTACCAAGAATATCTGTTTGTGTATATCCAGTAATTTTTTCTATTTCTGGATTCCAACTAATAATATCGCCTTTACTATCCAACATAAAAATGCCATAATCTCTCACACCATCTCTAGGTAAACCTGATTTTTCTTCACGATTTACCAAAGCATTTTCAGTTTTTACCAAATCAGATACGCGATCGCAATCTTCTATTTCTAACTGTTTTTTTAATTCCTTGAAATTTGCTTCTAACTTGCTTTTTTCTTCCTGTTCTGCTGCTATTTTTTTTAATAAAAAATCTTGCTGAATTGCTAGAGCCAAATTAGTTGATAATTGTTGCAATAATTCAATATCAGCAGAATCCCAATTTCTGGGAGATGAACAATTTTGAGCAATCAATAATCCCCACAAATAGGGTGAAAAATAATTTGTTTTCTTACCTGTTTCCAGAAGTTGATTATTTTCAAGTAATATCGGTACAACTAAATTAGCTTTAACTTGAAAATTCTCCAGCAATTTAGCATAGCAAGGAGTTAATTCAGCAGTGTCTATATCTGTAAATATTTGTATTCTACCTTGTTGATAATATGCAGCCAAGTTTTCCTGAAAATATTGGTCGACAAAAGTTCTTCCTAAAATAGACCACTGAGCGTCAACTACTGACTCAGCCACAACTTTTCCACTACCATCCGAGTTTAACTGATAAATAATTACCCGTTCATTATTTAATAAACCACGTACTTCTGTAACTGTAGTATTAAAAATTTTCTCTAAATTCTGACATTGACAAATTTGTAATGCTAAAACTTCCAATAAACTTTTCTTTTGCTCTCTATCTTCAAGAATTTTTATAGATACCTGCATCAGTTTCTTCTCCTGTAATTGTTCCACTTCTGGCTTAACTGCTTCTAGGTTTGTGAGTTTTGAGACATTAACTTGATCGTCCATATTGATCCTCTTCTAATTATTTTGATATTTTTTGCTTAATAACAATTATGAAAATATTTGTAGGAAATTGATCTTTGGAGAGAGCATTTATGCTTAACTATAATTTTTTTTAGCTACTCAAGGATATCTAACAATATTAGTTCAGTTTAGCTACAAAATCAAACTATTTTAGTCTATCGTATACAAAACACTTCCGAAAATCAAAAATAGAATCAATTATTATCCATTAATTATCAATTACTCCCCTCTGTTCCCTATTGCCTATTCCCTGTTTCCTCTTTTCTGGAGAAGTCTTTTTGCGAAAAAAAAACACAACCAAGATATTTTAGGAAATCAAATTAGAAGCATATAGTCTAGTATTGAGGAAGCTTATTAATCCCAAATATTAAGTATTTTTTTCCTTCTATTTAGGGAGTTTATTAATTCCAGAATATCAAGTATTTTTTTTCCTTCAGTCCTATAATCAATTTTACTGTTTTTAAGGCAGAAGCTAGTAAGTCTGAAAGCCTATCTTGGCGGGGTTGCGCGACTCAGTCCTGTTTGATAAATAGACATCTCCAAAAATAAAAAATGAAATCAATTCAAGATCTCAAATCAACAATTTCATTCCCTCACAGGAGTGCGCCTTCCCTCTCTTGGTCGATTGGATATGGCGTTAGCGGAGCGGCTCTGCATTCTTCGGGTTTCCTCGCCATCCCACCCTTCTGGAAACTGCGTTAACGACCGCAAGCGACTTGCCTCTTGCAGAGGAGCTTTGCTTTTTCTTATAGGGAATGCTCCGCAAACATGTCGCGCAGCGTTTCGGCTAAGAGCCGACATGAAAAGCGGAGCGAAAGCGTCAGCAAAACGTCGTCGCGGGGTCGCACCGCTATTCCCTATTCCCTCACAGGAGTGCGCGTTCCGCAAGCGAGCTGTCGTCGTCGCGGGGTTGCACCGCTATTCCCTATTCCCTGACTTGTGCCAGAAGTCTAATGTTTTTTACATTTTTTACATAAGGTAGGGACGTTGCATGCAACAGGAGTAGCATTTCAGTTATCAGTTATCAATCAGTACCTCTGGCTGAATTAGGAGGATTGAAATACTTATGGCGAATATTTTTTCATCCCCTTGAAAAAGGAGACTATTACAGCAGTTTCACGCCCGCGCGTGAGGTACAAAATTTTTTTTGTTAAAAGCTGGAAACCTATTAGTAATTTTGGCAGTTCAACCTTCCAGGTTGTTACAGTCTTGAAGGCTGAACTGCAAGGATATAGATTAACCTTTAAGTATACCTCACCATCCTCATGCATTGCTGTAATCTTATTTTTTGGTCATAAAAAAGAAGAAGGCTTTAGTTATCTACGAGAGAAGGGGGAAATATTGAAAAAAAAGGGGGAAAAATTATATAGCTGTCTGTTATAAATTGGAGCAGCTACTTTTAAGCATATCCGATCAAGATGTACCTTTTTGTAGCATTCTTTTTTAAAGCGGTATAATTCGATTCCTTGAGCGCCAATCCTCTCCCTTTTAGAGAGAGGTAATTATCATTATCAATTATCCATTATCCATTATCCATTAATGAACTATTGCCTATTCCCTTTTTCAGAGGACTCGGTTTCCGCATCTCAAATAAAAACGCTATACGTGACAATTATATGGCAAGCTGAAATACAGAAAACAATAAACTACTGAGCCTTTCGCTACAGAAATAAAACGATATATTATGCAAACCCTGTTAAACCCAACCGAAAACCCTATAAATCAACCTGCCTTTGATACAACTATCCATCGGCGAAAAACTCGCCCCGTCAAAGTAGGTGATATAACCATTGGTGGTGGCCATCCAGTCGTAGTCCAGTCAATGATCAACGAAGATACCCTTGACGTGGACGGTTCCGTAGCGGCCATTCAGCGTTTACATGAAATAGGTTGTGAAATTGTCCGTGTTACTGTTCCTAGTATGGCCCATGCCAAATCTTTAGCAGAAATCAAACAGAAATTAGCAGAAACCTACAAACCTGTACCACTGGTTGCCGACGTTCACCATAATGGCATGAAAATCGCCCTGGAAGTAGCCAAGCACGTTGATAAAGTGCGAATTAATCCTGGTTTATATGTATTTGAAAAGCCACAAACTGGCAGAAACGAATATACCCAAGTAGAATTTGAAGAAATAGGTGATAAAATTCGCCAAACTCTAGAACCTTTGGTAATCTCTCTCAGAGACCAAGACAAAGCTATGCGCATTGGAGTTAATCATGGTTCCCTGGCGGAAAGAATGCTGTTTACTTATGGGGACACTCCAGAAGGTATGGTAGAGTCTGCTCTAGAATTTATCAAAATTTGTGAATCTCTAGACTACTATAATCTGGTAATTTCTCTCAAAGCTTCACGGGTGCCAGTAATGTTAGCTGCTTATCGGTTGATGGTTAAGCGGATGGATGAACTAGGTATGGCCTACCCCCTACACTTGGGTGTGACAGAAGCGGGGGATGGAGAGTATGGTCGAATTAAGTCTACTGCTGGTATTGGCACACTTTTAGCAGAAGGAATAGGGGATACTATTCGTGTGTCTTTAACTGAAGCACCCGAAAAAGAGATTCCAGTTTGTTACAGTATTCTCCAAGCCTTGGGTCTGCGGAAAACAATGGTAGAATATGTAGCTTGTCCCTCCTGTGGTCGCACTTTATTTAATCTTGAGGATGTTTTGCATGAAGTGCGGGAAGCAACAAAACACCTAACAGGATTGGATATTGCCGTTATGGGTTGTATTGTTAATGGTCCAGGAGAAATGGCAGATGCGGATTATGGTTATGTAGGTAAGCAAGCTGGTTATATCTCCTTATATCGTGGGCGGGAAGAAATTAAGAAAGTCCACGAATCCCAAGGAGTGGAAGAATTAATTAATTTAATTAAAGCTGATGGGCGTTGGGTCGAACCGTAGTTTATAATTGAGCTGTTAGTTTTGGGAGTGTATTTATATTGCACTCCCAGATTAATTAGGGCTTGCTGAAAAAAGCAAAGTGTGGGGAGGGTGGGAAGTGTGGGAAGTGTGGGAAGTGTGGGAAGTGTGGGAAGTGTGGGAGAAATAATTTTTCCTTGATTTTTTTGCCATAGTTACCCCAAAGTCCTGAATTTTTTAGCTTTTTTAACCTAAAAACTGGTACTTTTTCACGACTTAAAATGGCTAAAACCTTTATCGGTAAATGCTTTGATATTTAATCAGCAGAGCAATAAATTAATTATCTAACAAATTTAAGCTAAACATTCAATTTTATCAATTATCTGGAATCTAAATTAGTTAATTTGGATACAGATAATATGACAATTTATTAGTTTGATTGAGTTTAACAAAAGCTTGTAATTGATAGTTCTAGTGACTCAGATACTATTTTGATTATTAATAATTAAGGTGGATCGAAAAAACTGTTTGTTAAATGTAAAGTTAAATCTTCCTGTAGGATTAATTTTACTGTACAACATGAAAAGGCGGGAATATATCCTGTTGTTTATTGTTAGTTGGAAAAAGTCTTTCCTAACCTAGAGAAATTAAAAATTCTGGCTCTCTTAATCTTTAGTCTGATCGACAGTCTCTAAATATAAATAGTACAGTATAGACAGTATAGATAGTTAAAAAAATATTCAATAACTTTACAAACAAATCATAATTTTAGATGCCTAAAAATAAAGTTGAGAACAACTAAATGGAGAGTAAAAAGGTAAATTGTCAAATTTCTATCCCTTAATATTTATCATAATATTTATCAATAGATTATTAGAACAGAAATTTGACTGGAAACTTACCGAACAGGGTGACTCTGGGCAATAGTTATATGTGCTAAATTGGATATAGCTATTGATGTAGTAATTATTCTTTGACATACCCCCGACGTTGCACTTACAGGACAACACGGGATTCTTCAGCCTAAAAAATTTGGTTGCTGTTGATACAGAGGTGATGTCCTCCCCCTGTATTGATAATAATACATCATATTCTGGCTTTCATCCCAATACTGAATTGAAAATTACAGCGCGGGACTTCCCACCAGAAAATTTAAATAGGCAATCAGCAATAGCAGTCAGTAGTAAACGTTTAGAAGGGGATTTAACCCATCCTAAACTTTCCGGTTTATTAGACGGAAATTTCAACCCAGAGCTGCTAAAAGCTAATAGTTAGTTAAATTCATTCAACAAACAAAATGATTATAGCAAAACGTGGTCTTATCCTTGGTGCAACAGCATTAATGCTAACAGGTGTCACTGTGATTGGTGCTGGTATTCATCTTTCTTCTCAAGCATCATTAAATAATAATAACCCTAAAGAATTAATCGACCAAGTTTGGCAGATTATCGATAAAACTTATGTAGATGGTACTTTCAATCAGGTAGACTGGAAAGCAACTCGCACTGAGTATCTTGATCAAACTTATACCAGTGACGAACAAGCTTATGATGCGATTCGGGAAATGCTAGAAAAGTTAGGTGATCCTTACACTCGCTTCATGGACCCCAAAGAATTTAGAAATATGCAAATAGATACTTCTGGGGAACTAACAGGTGTAGGTATTCAGCTAACTCAAGACCAAGATACAAAAAAATTGGTAGTTATTTCACCCATAGAAGATACTCCAGCTTTTGAAGCAGGTATTCAAGCTAAAGATATTATTACCAAAATTAACGGTCAAAGCACTGAAGGAATGGATATTAATCAGGCAGTAAGTCTGATTCGCGGTCCAATTGGTAGTCAAGTAACTTTAACTATTCAACGAGAAAATCAGGAAATAGAGTTTCCCATTGTTCGGGCAAAAATTGAAATTCATCCTGTTAAGTATTCTCAGCAAGATAGTTCTTTAGGCAAAGTCGGTTATATCCGCTTAAACCAATTTAGTGCCAATGCTGCTGGTGAAATGCGAGAGGCAATAGATGATTTGGAAAGTCAGAATGTATCAGGTTATATTCTAGATTTACGTTCTAATCCTGGTGGATTGCTATATGCTAGTATAGAAATTGCTAGGATGTGGCTCGATCGCGGAGATATTGTTTCTACTGTTAACCGCAGTGGTGTAACGGATCGCCAGAAAGCTAATAATAGGTCTTTGACAGATAAACCTTTGGTGATTATGGTAGATGGAGGTTCTGCGAGTGCTAGTGAAATTCTTTCTGGTGCGCTGCAAGATAACAACCGAGCGACATTAGTAGGTACTAAGACATTTGGTAAGGGGTTAGTGCAATCAGTGCGCGGTGTTGGGCAAGGTGCAGGGTTGGCGGTGACGATCGCTAAATACTTTACTCCAAGTGGTCGCGATATTAACCATGAGGGAATTAAACCAGATGTGGAAGTGTCTCTGACAGATGTAGAAAAAGAGACTTTGCGGAAAAATCGCGACCAAATAGGTACTATTGACGATCCTCAATACGCAAAAGCATTAGATATCTTGACTCAAGAAATTGCTGCTGTGCAAAATAAGAAAGCTCGGTTTGGTAACTAGAGGTTAATAGTTTTTGACACAGGACTTACGCAGAAACCGGGTTTATGAACGATATTTCGTAGTTTGAACAACAAATATCGGGGCAATAAACCCGGTTTCTTGGTAGGGATTGCCTAAGTCTTGTTACAAAAACTACTAAATTATCCTAACTATCTGTAGGGGCGAACGGCCGTTCGCCCCTACCATATATAGTGGTTCTGCGTAAGTCCTGGTAAATACAGGACTTACGCAAAGAAACCGGGTTGTTAGGATAAATCGTTGTTTTTAACAATAAATATTGACGAAAAACCCCGGTTTCTGGGTTTGCATGGCCTTAGTCCTGAAATAGTAAAGCGGGTTCCAGCTCGCTTTACAGCACTTTTCAGATTGATAAACCACATCGTCACAACCAAAACCCCGTAGGGACGTTCCATGGAACGTCCCTACTGTGGTCTACCGAAATGAACACTGCTGTATGGTAGATGGGGATGAACAATGTCACTTTATGGGAGCAATACCGCTTGATGGGAGCAATACCGCTTGATGGGAGCAGTGCCGCTTGATGGGATTTATGGGATTTATGGGAGCAAGATGCTCCCACTGTTTTTCCCCTGCTTGTTGGGTTGGTTATAGCAATACTGAAGCTGAAGCAGGTAATAGGCGATCGCCAAAAAGCTTGTAACTGAATAAAGCAGATATTTGGTATTGGACATTGGTAGTAGCAGTATAAGTACCTAGCAACTACGGAAATTTTTTCTATGTTAGGTGTATAGAAGTCAAAATCTTAGATAATAAGAAAACATAGAGGAAAAAAATAAAATCCCTCTATGTAAACTTTGCATTTTTGACTGAGTAATTATGGCTACAATCAAACAAATATTGATGGGTATTACGGTAGCAACCTCTGTGTCTGTATTGCCCAATCATTCAGTTAGTGCAGCATCTCTGATTAACTTTGAACCTGTGGATGGTAAATTTCCTGATGGAAGTCTAGCTGTAGATAATATGCCAATTACAGATCAGTTTTCATCCTTGGGTGTAACTTTTGGCATCGATCGTAACCTGGATGGTTTACCCGATGCCGGACTTTTTCCCCTATTGGAGGCGGTTGGCCCAGATTCTGTAGCAGGTTTTCAATCAACAAAAGGAGGAGGAAATGATACAGCTGCTCCTGGTTTTGAAGAGAGGTTAGGTAGTTTTTTCCTACAAGGATTTAGCAAAGAAGCGAATGATATATCTCTTCTAATTTCTTACAATTCTCCAACAAAAGCTGCATCGGGTGAAATTTGGGATATTGATGGTCGTCCAGGAGGAAGATTTGAACAATGGGAAGTTCAAGCACTGGGTTCTGATTTATCAGTGATTGATTCTATTGTCAGTCCTGCTGGTACTTTTCCTTTAGAAACTGCTCCCTTAGAAGCTTCTCCTTGGTTTTGGTCTTTTGATCGCCCACAAAAAGATATTCATGCCATTCGTCTAGTCTACACGGGAAATACAAATGGTCTTGTTGGACTTGCATTTGACAATTTTTCTGCACTGGCAGTAGAAGGTTCCGAACCTGAACCTACTCCAGTTCCCGAACCAACTTCTGCAATAGGTTTATTAATATTTGGTGCTGTTGCTTATCGTTTCAGGAAAGGCAAATAATTTCAAACCCTCAGTATCAATAATTTAGTTGGGGGGCAAACGGCTATTTGCCCCTACTGAGAGAAGAATAAATATTATTCTGGTAAAGAAATTTCAGATAGAGTAGGGTGCGTATTTACAGCGAAAATTTACAGCGTTTTTCAGATCGATGAACCACATCGTCAGAACCAAAACCCCGTAGGGACGTTCCATGGAACGTCCCTACTGTGGTCTGCCGTGCAGGAAAACTGCTGTAAGCTGTCAAAGGTATTCAGTAATCCGTTGCAGCGCACCATTGCATAAGTGTCTAGCCACTACGGAAATTTTTTCTATTAGGTGCATAAAAGTCAAAACCTTAGACAAAGAGATTAACAGAGGAAAAAAAATAACACTCCTCTATGTCAACTTTGTATTTTTGACGAAATAATTATGGCTACAATCAAACAAATATTGATGGGTATTGCGGTAGCAACCTCTGTGTGTGTATGGCCCAATCATTCAGTTAGTGCAGCAGCTCTGATTAACTTTGAACCTGTAGATGGCAAATTTCCTGATGGAAGTCTAGCTGTAGATAATATGCCAATTTCAAATCAGTTTTCATCCTTGGGTGTAACTTTTGGCATTGATCGTAACCAGGATGGTTTACCCGATGCCGGACTTTTCCCCAAGTTGGAGGCGGTTGGCTCTTCAGATCGTGTACAAGCTTTTGCATCATCAAAAGGAGGAGGACCTGATACAGCTGCTCCTGGTTTTGAAGAGAGGTTAGGTAGTTTTTTCCTACGGGGAGTTGGTTCGATAGCTAATGTTGGTGAATCTGTTCTAATTTCTTATACTTCTCCCACAAGAGCTGCATCAGCTGAAATTTGGGATATTGATCCTCGCGGAGGAGGAACATTTGAACAATGGGAGGTTCAAGCACTGGGATCTGATTTATCCGTGATTGATTCTATTGTCAGCCCTGTTGTTACTGATCTTGCCTTAGATAGTTCTCCTTGGTTTTGGTCTTTTGATCGCCCACAAAAAGATATTCATGCTGTTCGCCTGGTCTATACAGGAAATACAAATAGTGTTGGACTTGCATTTGATAACTTTTCTCCACTGGCAGTAGAAGGTTCTGAACCTGAACCTACTCCAGTTCCCGAACCAACTTCTGCAATAGGTTTATTAATATTTGGTGCTGTTGCTTATCGTTTCAGGAAAGGCAAATAATTTCAAACCCTCAGTATCAATAATTTAGTTGGGGGGCAAACGGCTATTTGCCCCTACTGAGAGAAGAATAAATATTATTCTGGTAAAGAAATTTCAGATAGAGTAGGGTGCGTATTTACAGCGAAAATTTACAGCGTTTTTCAGATCGATGAACCACATCGTCAGAACCAAAACCCCGTAGGGACGTTCCATGGAACGTCCCTACTGTGGTCTGCCGTGCAGGAAAACTGCTGTAAGCTGTCAAAGGTATTCAGTAATCCGTTGCAGCGCACCATTGCATAAGTGTCTAGCCACTACGGAAATTTTTTCTATTAGGTGCATAAAAGTCAAAACCTTAGACAAAGAGATTAACAGAGGAAAAAAAATAACACTCCTCTATGTCAACTTTGTATTTTTGACGAAATAATTATGGCTACAATCAAACAAATATTGATGGGTATTGCGGTAGCAACCTCTGTGTGTGTATGGCCCAATCATTCAGTTAGTGCAGCAGCTCTGATTAACTTTGAACCTGTAGATGGCAAATTTCCTGATGGAAGTCTAGCTGTAGATAATATGCCAATTTCAAATCAGTTTTCATCCTTGGGTGTAACTTTTGGCATTGATCGTAACCAGGATGGTTTACCCGATGCCGGACTTTTCCCCAAGTTGGAGGCGGTTGGCTCTTCAGATCGTGTACAAGCTTTTGCATCATCAAAAGGAGGAGGACCTGATACAGCTGCTCCTGGTTTTGAAGAGAGGTTAGGTAGTTTTTTCCTACGGGGAGTTGGTTCGATAGCTAATGTTGGTGAATCTGTTCTAATTTCTTATACTTCTCCCACAAGAGCTGCATC
>NZ_JAAHHT010000050.1:0-14252 GCF_010672085.1 Okeania sp. SIO3I5 | reverse complement strand
GACCTGATACAGCTGCTCCTGGTTTTGAAGAGAGGTTAGGTAGTTTTTTCCTACGGGGAGTTGGTTCGATAGCTAATGTTGGTGAATCTGTTCTAATTTCTTATACTTCTCCCACAAGAGCTGCATCGGCTGAAATTTGGGATATTGATCCTCGCGGAGGAGGAACATTTGAACAATGGGAAGTTCAAGCACTGGGTTCTAATTTATCAGTGATTGATTCTATTGTCAGTCCTGCTGGTACTTTTCCCTTAGAAACTGCTCCCTTAGAAGCTTCTCCTTGGTTTTGGTCTTTTGACCGCCCACAAAAAGATATTCATGCTGTTCGCCTAGTCTATACAGGAAGTGCAAGAGGTGTTGGGCTTGCATTTGATAATTTTTCTCCACTGTCAGTAGAAGGTTCTGAACCCGAACCTACTCCAGTTCCCGAACCAACTTCTGCAATAGGTTTATTAATATTTGGTGCTGTTGCTTATCGTTTCAGGAAAGGCAAATAATCTCAAACCTCTAGTATCAATAATTTACTTGTAGGGGCAAACGGTCGTTTCCCCCTACTGAGGGTAGAAACAATATTATAGCACTTTTCTGCTTAACGAGGTACATTTACAATCCCCCTAAATCCCCCTTTCTAAGGGGGACTTTTTGTTGGCTCCCCCCTTAGAAAGGGGGACTTTTTGTTGGCTCCCCCCTTACAAAGCTATGCTTTATAAACATCTTTCTTAACATAAAACTTGACAACATAGACAAGTTATGTTTAAGTCTTGAATCGGCTTTTTCAGGAGAAAAGAGTATTTTTCAATACACTTTTTTATGAATGTAGACAGAATTCTTCCTCCCCCTCCTCCCCATCCTCCCCATCCTCCCCACCCTCCCACAAGGGTTTCAAGAGTTCCTTATAAGGGATAGCTTACAAAGGGGGGCAGGGGGGATATAAAGAGGATTTCTGATAACATTATTAACTTACAGCATATTCCGTAAACTGACGCATAAACGGAGAATGAAAACCAATGACAATATCCTGATGAGGCACTCCTGCTTTAACTAATTCCTCACCAAAATCAATTTCTGTACCATTGTATTGTAGCCATATTTTTTCTCCCTTAATGGCTTTGTTGTATGAAAACATATAGCTACCGCACAAGATCCAAGATCCATGTACTTCATACTTCTACAACTATTGTCCAATAAATAAATCAAACATCAAGCAACAAGCAACCTTAGATAAAAAAAGGCTGAAAGTTATACCTGTAAAGGCTTTTAGCGATTTAACTATTGGCCAATAAATAAATTAAACATCAAGCAACAAGCAACCTTAGATAAAAAAAGGCTGAAAGTTATACCTGTAAAGGCTTTTAGCGATTTAACTATTGGCCAATAAATAAATTAAACATCAAGCAGCAAGCAACCTTAGATAAAAAAAGGCTGAAAGTTATACCTGTAAAGGTTTTTAGCGATTTAACTATTGGCCAATAAATGAATCAAACATCAATCTATAGAAAGAGGGTGATATAGCTGCCACTAGGTTCACCCTTCATGTCGGGTACAACCGAAAAGCGTAACGGATTTTCTATGGCTATTACAACAAAGCCTCCCTTAATATCAAAATGTAGAACACAACCATAAACACGACGATCGCCTTCCCAACCGACATGAACAATTTGATAATGATGATTTTTCGTATCAAAAATTAATTCTCGATCGACATCTTTTCTGGTGTAGCGATCGCCTGCATATTCCTGAATGACTTTTTGAATTATTTCCCCATATTTATCTACTTTATCCATTCTGTAATTGTCTCCTGTGCTGGATTATAAATAATTAACAGGACTAAAGCCATGTGAACCCAGAAACCCGGTTTCTCCTAGACATCTATTGCCAAAACAACGATTTATCGTAGAAACCGGGTTTCTTTGCGTAAGTCCTAATTAATTTAATATATTGATTTTTAATGACAAGTTGAATTAATTCTAGTTGAAAAAATTCTTCATAAGTTGTCTGAGGAAAAGCCAAATATAATTCACGTTCTGGTTCCTTTTGACTTAATCAGGACTAAAGCCATGTGAACCCAGAAACCCGGTTTCTCGTAGACATCTATTGCTCAAAACAACAATTTATCGTAGAAACCGGGTTTCTTTGCGTAAGTCCTAATTAATTAACTGACAGCATATTCCGTAAACTGACGCATAAACGGAGAATGAAAACCAATGACAATATCCTGATGAGGCACTCCTGCTTTTACTAATTCCTCTCCAAAATCAACTTCTGTACCATTATATTGCAGCCATATTTTCTCTCCCTTAATATCAAAATGTAGAACACATCTATAAACACGATGATCGCCTTCCCAACCCACATTAACTATTTGATAATGATGATTTTTAGTGTCAAAAATTAATTCTCGATCGACATCTTTTCTGGTGTAGCGATCGCCTGCATATTCCTGAATGACTTTTTGAATTATTTCCCCATATTTATCTACTTTATCCATTGTGCAATTGTCTCCTGTGCTGGATTATAAATAATTAATTTAATATATTGGTTTTTAATGACAAGTTGAATTAATTCAAGTTTAAAAAATTCTGCATAAGTTGTCTGAGGAACAGCCAAATATAATTCACGTTCTGGTTCCTTTTGACTTAATACAGTTTGATAATTAATAAACTGCCCTAATGCTTTGTGAAACTCAGAAATTGGGGAATTACTAATAAAACTTTTCACTTCAACAGCAATTTTTTCTCCTGCTCTTTCAGCGGTAATAACTTTTTCTGCACCTAAATCAATATAAATTTCTACCCCACCAAAATCTAAATGTAAAGGGTCATTTCAGTTATCAGTTATCAGTTATCAGTTTTCATTTGTAATTATCATAATAATTGGCTCATTTACTCCGCCTTGATTGGCAAAATGTTCTTATAGGATTGCTCAAAATCCCTCTTTACAAAAACAACTTCTGACTTCTAACTTCTAACTTCTGACTTCCTTAACCATCCTTCTTTTTCTAATCCTAATTTGACAGCATTATGAAAAATATCTTTAGCAGGCATATTTTCAGTTATAAGTTATCAGTAATTATCATAATAATTGGGTCACTAGGGAGCATATTTAGCGATTAGATTGAAAATATAACAGTTTTTCTTCGCTTGGGTTTGGAGACCAAACCCCTACAGTTTCTTTCACAAATCATTTAGGAGTTATATTAAGGAAACAAGGAAAAAAGAAAGAGTATAAACTTTCTATGTTAACATCTGTCTTTTTCCCTCTTTCCTATTCACTTACATTGTCAAAATTCAGATATTAATAGCTGAATGCTTACCTTACATTTACCCACGGTTATGAGGAGAATCTAAATCTATCTCTGGACCAACAGGCACAATTTTAGTAGGATTAACCTTGGGATGACTGATGTAATAATGCCGTTTAATATGGTCAAAATTACAAGTCTCTTTTATCCCTGGATGTTGATAAATATCCTTCAAATAATTCCCCAGATTTGGATATTCCCAAATATGGCGTAAATTACACTTGAAATGAACATAATAAACCGGATCGAAACGAACCAAAGTAGTAAACAAACAAATATCAGCTTCAGTTAGGCGATCGCCACACAAATAACGTTGTTTTGACAAGACGTCTTCCCAACTATCTAAAGCTGCAAATAAATCTTTTACTCCCTCATCATAAGCTAACTGAGAACCAGCAAAACCTGCTCGATAGACACCATTATTAATAGGTTGGTAAATCTTATCAATAGTTTCTTCAATCTTATCGTATAAATCTTCAGGACATAAATTTACATCATTTTGAGCAATACCACTAAACTCAGTATCAAGCATCCGAATAATTTCACGGGATTCATTATTAACTATTGTACTTGTTTGTTTATCCCAAAGTACAGGAACAGTCACCCTACCACTATAATTTGAATCTGCCTGAAGATAAAGTTGCCAAAGATAACTATGATTATTAATAGTATCAGGAATAGAGCCTGGTTCATCAGTAAATTCCCAACTATTTTGGTCAATTACAGCACCTACAACTGACAAACTAATAGCATCTTCTAAGCCTTTCAGTTTGCGCATAATAGCAGTTCGATGTGCCCAAGGACAAGCCCAAGAAATGTATAAATGATAACGTCCTGCTTCTGCCTTAAAGCCACTAGAACCATCTGCTGTAATTTTATTACGAAAAGTGGTCTGAGGGCGAATAAATCTACCTTGAGCATCTTCTTGTTCCCTTTCAGAAATCCACTTACCATCAATTAAAATACCTAAACCCATTTTGACCTCCTAAAAAGATAATCACATCATATCAATTAAGTGACAGTTTTCCTAGAGTCTTTTCTCGCTTTCAATAATTCTAGGTTTTTTTTGACAGTTGCTATAGCTTCTTGGTTTCCCTCTTGGATATATAATTCTCCTGCTTGTAATAAATTTGTTACACTTTCGTCATCTTGACGTAGATTAGCAAAAGCTAAACCTCGATTATGATAAGCTTCAGCAATATGAGAATTATTTTGTATAGCTTCAGTAAATTTATTTATAGCTTGTTGATAATTTCCTACTTGAAAAGCTTCACATCCTTGTTGAAAATTTACTGCTGTTTCTGCGTCTGATGATATTAATATTGGTTCTGTAAATAGGACAGAAATACTTCCTTGTCCACTATAAGCATATATCATTGTACCAATACCAATGCTAGCTATCAATCCAATACAGATAAACCAAGTCAGAAAATTTGTGATTTCCATACTTAATGATATAGTTTTAATTCAATCAAATCATAGCGATTCAAGATGTAATTATCAAGTTATAGAAGCCTAAAATTAACTTTTTCTCAAAAGAATTTTAACCGTAGGATAATATATAATATTCTGATTTAATATAAAATAATTTTAGTTTTTTTATACTCTGTCAAATAGACATCTCCGAAAATTCAAAATAGAATCAATTCTTATCCAGAAATTATCAATTACTTCTTCCTGTTCCCTGTTCCCTGTTCCCTGTTCCCTGTTCTCTCTTTTCCGGAGAGGTCTAATAAATATTTAATCAAATGTAAACTAGCCTCTACACTATTATTTTGAGTGACTTATTATGATTTTCTTTTTTTTGATTTATATAGCCATAAGAAATCATTTGTGAAAAAAAACTGTAGGGGTTTGGTTTCCAAATCCCTTGGCACTTGGGTTTGGAGACCAAACCCCTACGATAAAATCTTACAACCTATTTAGGATTGCTATATCTATAGCTAAGAAAGAATTGGTTAGGACATGGACTGATGATGAATCTTAGACTAGGAAACACTTTTCCAACTATTCCCTGTTCCCTGTTCCCTGTTCCCTGTTCCCTGCTATATATATAATATTTTGTATATATTATCAGGACTTACCCATAACCTCCATATCTAGTAGGGGCGAATGGCATTCGCCCTCTACAAATAGCGTATTGTCTAAGAATTTGCGTAAGTCCTGATTATATTGATTGTCTAAAAATTTATTTAAGATGGATAGCAAATTAGTCAAACAAACTAAATACTGGCCCTTGCTATTATCCGCCCTCTTGTTAAGTTCTTGTGGAGGTGCCCCACCACCACCAGCATTTCCACCTACTGCAGTTAAAATAGCAAGAGTTGATGAGACTCAAGTTGCAGAAAATACAGAGTATGTCGCAACAGTAGAAGGAAAAGAAAGAGCAACTATTACACCAAGGGTTAGTGGACAAGTAAGCCAAGTATTTGTATCATTAGGGAACCAGGTTAAAAAAGGAGACCCCATACTACAAATAGACCCCTCTCGACAACAAGCAGTTCTTGATAGTAATATTGCTCAGATAGGTTCAGCTAAGGCACAATTGGATAGTGCAGAGGCTCAACAAAGATCCTTGAGAGATGATAAAAGGGAACTAATTGCCCAAAGAGAATTAAATTCGGAGCGAGCAAATCTGGAAAATGCTAGAGCTAACCTCCGGCGAGAACGTCAGGAACTCAATAGGTTGTTAGCTGAGTCTGGTTCCCTATCAGAAGAGGCTAATTTACAGAATGCTCAAGCAAATTTGGGGTCACAACGTCAAGAGCTAAATAGATTAATTGCTGAGTCTAGTTCCTTATCCGAAGAAGCACAGCTAGATGATACTGAAGCATCTTTACGAGCGCAGAGAGCTGAAAAACAGAGAAGAGAAGCAACTTTAGAATACCAAAAAATTGAAGAAGTTAGATTTTCCACACTATACGAACAGGGAGTAGTTACCAAAGAAAGATTTGAGCAAGCTACCCGCGATATTAAACAAGCTAAAGCAGAAATAGATAACATAGATCAAGAAATTGAAGCAGCAGAAGCACGGGTTGAAAGTGCCAGAAAAGATTTACAAAGACGTACAACTACCTTAGATGCTCAAATAGCTGCTCAAAGAGAAGTTATTGAAGCTTCTAAAGCACAGGTTGAAAGTGCTAGAAAAGATTTACAAAGACGTACAACTACCTTAGATGCTCAAATAGCGGCTCAAAGAGAAGTTATTGAAGCTTCTGAAGCACAAGTTGAAAGTGCTAGAAAAGATTTGGAACGTCGCATTGAAACTCTAGATGCTCAAATAGCTAGTCAAGATGAACGAATTGCATCTCAGGAAAGTCAGGTAGTTCAAGCTCGAGGTCAACTACAACAAGCTCAAGCAAATGCAGTAGTAGAGCAAGTAGAGTTACAATATTACGATATTGTTGCTCCTATCAGTGGAGTCGTTGGAAATGTCGGACCCAAAGTTGGTGATTATGTAGATACTCAAACTGCACTAACTACTATTCAAGACAACAAGACTTTAGAAGTTAATATTGATATTCCCATAGATCGACTGCCTCAGATTAGACTGGGTACGCAAGTTAAGTTAATAAATCAGAATACGGGGCAGTTAATTGGCAGCAGTCGAGTATCTTTCATCTCTCCAGATGCTGGTCAAGAAACTCAAACTGTTTTGGTAAAAGCAATATATAACAATGCAGAAGGGAAACTGAAAACTAACCAACAGGTAATAGCAAAAGTTATTTGGGAAGAAAAGCAAGGATTAACCGTTCCCATTACTGCTGTTATGCGGATCGGAGATCAAGCTTTTGTGTTTTTGGCAGAAGAGAAAATTATGGATGGTGAGAAAAAGTTGATTGCAACTCAGAAACCTGTAAAATTGGGAAGCATTCAAGGTCAAACTTATCAGGTAACTGAGGGATTAAAGGGAAGCGACAATATCGTGGTCTCTGGCGTAGTGAAACTCCAGAATGGCGTTCCTATTGCTGATGATTCGGAACAGGGGAGTGGAGGAGTAGGGGAGCAGGGGAGTAATGAGTAAGGAGTAAGGAGTAATGAGTAAGAAGTAATGAGCAAGGAGTCAGTATGATTGTGGTTTATTCATCATTAAACCGCTGTAAATGTTGCATTAGAAAATGGGGTGATGGGGCAATGGTGGCAAGACAAGGATTATGGCACGGATACACGGATTAAGAGTTACTGTAGTAGTGGATTGACACACCTTCAATGTTGCATCGGTGTCTTGCCCTGATTTCGGTATTGTTAACTAACAACTGACAACTAATAACTGAAATATCCATCTGTGCATCCGTGGCCAAATCCGTGTCTTGCTTTGAAACTGATAACTGAATAACTGGTAACTGATAACTGATAACTGATAACTGAATTATGAGTATTGCTGACAACTTTATCAAACGACCTGTCTTAACGACGGTTTGTACAATTCTAATCGTATTAGCGGGGACAATCTCAATTCCATTGTTGCCCATTGCTCAATTACCCCAACTTGCTAATACCCAGATTCAAGTAAGTTCAACCTATATTGGTGCTGATGCTCAAACTACTGAAAATACTGTAACCACAATTTTAGAACGAGAAATTAACGGTGTTGAAGACATGAAATATATGTACTCCAACACCAGTAATAGCGGTCAGACAAGTATTAACATTGTATTCCCGAATGATGTAGACCGCAACATTGCTAAAGTTAACGTTCAAAACCGAGTATCTCAAGCAGAACCCTCCCTACCAGACTCGATCAGACAAACTGGTGTCACAGTAGAAGCTGCATCCCCTAATATTTTGTTAGTAATTGCCACTTACTCAGAAAAAGATGAAAATGGCAACTTTTACTACAACGATAACTTTATGAGTAACTACATTGACCTCAACATTTTAGATCAGGTCAAACGTATTCCTGGAGTCGGTCAAGCTACAATTTTTGGGGAACGAAAATATGCCATGCGGATTTGGCTTAATCCCCAGAAAATGGCAGCTCGCGAATTAACTGCTCAGGATGTAGTTAATGCTTTGCGAGAACAAAATATTCAAGTAGGAGCAGGAAAAATTGGTCAAAACCCAGCTCCACCAGATTTAGTTTATGAAATTCCTCTACAAGCTATTGGGAGGATGAAAAATGCTGAAGAATTTGAAGATTTGGTACTCAGAGTCGGTGAAAATGGTACTTTGGTTAAAGTCAGAGATGTAGGTAGAGCAGAACTCGGAGCGGAAAATTACGATCTTGCTGCTACATATAATGGCGTTCCAACAGCAGGTTTAGGAATCTATCAATTACCAGGCAGTAACGCTCTCGCAACAGCAAGACAAGTAAAAGCCACAATGGCAGCACTCAGCGAGAGTTTTCCACCAGGATTAAAATATGATATTGCCTACGATACAACATTATTTGTGGAAGTATCCCTGCAAGAGGTGGTAATTACTCTACTCCAGGCAGTGAGCTTAGTTGTTTTGATTATCTTCATTTTCTTGCAAGACTGGCGAGCTACTTTGATTCCAGCGATCGCTATTCCTGTCGCTCTAATTGGGGCAATGGCGGGTTTAAAAATGTTAAATTTTGAAATTAACACCCTAACATTATTTGCTTGTACCTTGGCATCAGGTCTGGTGGTAGATGATGCGATCGTGATTGTGGAGGCAGTCTCCAGTAAAATTGAGGTAGGAATGAAAGCAAGGCAAGCAGCATTAGATGCAATGGAAGAACTCACGGGAGCAACGATCGCTACTTCTTTAGTATTAATGGCGGTGTTTATCCCTGTTTCTTTTTTCCCCGGAACAACAGGAGTAATTTACAAACAGTTTGCTCTGACTATTGCTTTTGCTGTTGCCTGTTCAACTTTTAACGCCCTTACTTTCTCCCCTAGTATTGCCGGACTATTACTGCGGGAAAGACAGGAAGCAACAGGTCCGTTAGGTTGGATATTTGATAAGTTTAATCAGGGTTTTGGTTGGTTACAAGACAAGTACGCTAAATTAGTCAGCTTTCTGACTCGCATCAACATCCTTGTCATGGGTATTTTTATCGCGGGTTTAGTCGCAACTGTTTGGATGTACACTATAGTTCCCAGTGGGTTTGTTCCTGAAGAAGACCAAGGTTATTTTATTGTAGTTTATCAAGCTTCCGATGGAGTTTCCTTGAATTATACAGTTAATGCCGCAGACAAAATTCAACAGGAAATTGAGAAAATTGATGAAGTTAAATCTAGTTTTGGGATAGCTGGTTTTGGTTTTGATGGTTTCAACCCCAGTCAGGGGGTATTTTTTGTCTTACTGAAGCCTTGGGAAGAACGAACCCTACCACAACAGTCTGTTTACGGGGTAACCAGAAAATTAAATGGAGCATTGCAAGGAATAAAAGAAGTGAACGCCTTTGCTGTCAACGCCCCACCAGTACAAGGATTAGGTAGTACCGGAGGTTTTGAATATCAATTGCAAGAGCGTACTGGAAATCTGCCTATTCAAGCATTACTCGAAAATGGTTATCGGTTAATTGGAGCAGGTAATTCCCCAGAATATCCTAGTATACAAGCTGTTTACAGTCTATTTAGCGCCAATAAACCTCAGAAAAAAATAGAAGTATTACGCGATCGCGCCAAGGCATTAAATGTTAATATTGATGATATATTTGCCACCCTGCAAACTTATTTGGGTTCATCTTATGTCAATGACTTTGTATTAGGGCAACGTCAATATCGAGTTTATGTTCAAGCAGCGCCAGAATTTCGAGCGAAACCAGAGGATATAGATCAATTATACGTCCGCTCTCTTAATGGAGAGATGATTCCTTTAGGTAATTTAGTGAAAATAGAGGATTTTGTCGGACCGGAGATTATTACCCATTACAATATTTTCCGTTCTATGAAAATTCAAGGTGGACCTGCTCCTGGTTATAGTTCTGGGCAAGCGATCGCTGCTATGGAGGACGCTTCAGGAAAATTGTTAGATCCTGGTTTTGGCTATGCTTGGCAGGGTAGTGCGTTAGAGGAAAAATCTTCTGGTGGTGCAGCACCGGTTATTTTTGGCTTGGGATTTGTGATGGTATTTTTGGTACTAGCAGCACAATACGAAAGTTATATCGATCCCATGATTATTATGCTCTCAGTACCACTGGCGGTATTAGGAGCTTTAGTTGCAATTTGGTTCCGAGCAAATATACTGATGGCGGGTAGTGTTTGGCCAGTTGTGACTAATGACGTGTATGCTCAGGTTGCCCTAGTGATGTTAATTGGTTTAGCTTCTAAGAACTCAATTTTGATTGTAGAATTTGCAAACCAGTTACGAGATAAAGGATTGAGCATTAAAAAAGCAGCAATCACAGCAGCAGAACAGCGTTTTCGCCCGATTCAGATGACAGCAATTTCTAGTTTGATTGGTTTTATGCCACTGGTTATTGCTACCGGAGCAGGTTCGAGCAGTCGTTGGTCTCTGGGTACTGCAATATTTGGCGGAATGTTATTTGGTACTGTGTTGAGTTTGTTGATTACTCCTAACTTATATATCGCTGTTAAAAATTTTGAATCTAGATTTTTGAAGGGGGAAAAACCTGAAAAGTCAGATCGGGATAGTTTTCCAGATGATAATGGCAATTATTATTCTAATGGTTCTCAATCTCTTGATGATGGTATCAAAGACAATCATAATGGGCATACTGTAGCTAATGGTGCATCAGAAAATCAAGCTGATTCTACTACGGAAACTGGAGTAGGAGAGTAAGGGAGTAATTTTTTTGCCCTTGTTTTGCTCAAACCGCCTCCAAAGAGTAAGTATTCAACCGGACATGATATTACTCAAAAATTCTCGCATATATTGATTAACTAATTCAGGTTGTTCTTGTTGTACCCAATGACTACAGTTAGGAATATAACGAAGTTGAAAACTTTCTACATATTCTTCGGTACCATAAGTTAATTCTGTTCCTAAAGCAGTATCATTTTTTCCCCAAATCATTAAAGTAGGAATTCTTAGCACTCCCCACTCTTGCCGATCGAAAAAGCCAGAAAAAATATTACGATAATAATTAATCATTGCAGTTAAAGCACCTCGTTTAGCTGCAGCATCTTTATATACTTCTAAATCAGCTTCAGTAAAGGCAGATTTATCCACGGCCATATTTTTAAATGCAGAACCAATAGCCTGATAATCATCAAATTCAAACATCAATTCAGGGAAAAAAGGCAATTGAAAGAAAAATATATACCAACTTTTTAAAAGTTGCTCTGGAGTACCTAATCCTTCAGTAAATTTTGCAGGATGAGGAATATTCATTACAATTAATTTTTCTACCATTTCTGGATGTGCATAAGCAAAACACCAAGCTATTGCACCTCCCCAATCATGTCCTACTAAAACGCAATTTTCGTAACCTAATTCTTTGATTACTCCTTCTATATCTTTGATAAATTCTGCCATAACATAAGCAGATTTTTCTTCAGGTTTATCACTTTCATTGTACCCTCTCAAATCTAGGGCAACTACTTTATAATCTTGAGCAAATTCAGGTATTTGATGTCTCCAAGAATACCAAAATTCAGGGAATCCATGTAACATTAACATTAATGGGCCTGAGCCTTGAGTAACATAATGGAGATTAATACCATTTGCTGCGATAAAATTACTTGGAAAAAGATTCTCTTTTATTGACATTGATACCTCTCAAATCATCACTCTAATTTTAAATTGCAAAGTAGAAAATGGGAATATATTTGAGTTGATATAGCGCTATGGAAATAGGTTAGGAAATTCCTCTGTTTCTTATTTCCTATTCCTTTAAAACCAAAATTTATTGTCTTAACCAAAAGACATCAGGGCTATTTCATTCTACGAAAAAGTATTACTTCAGAAATGAGCAAAAGCTACTCTAACCTTTATATTTTTGTGACTAACCTCAGAGAAAGAAATAGCCCTGAAAAGACATACTGCTATAGGATTTTATACTAAGCATATTTTTCCCTATAACCTTAATAGTCTATCAAGCTACATTGTTCATTTTTATTGCTGAGAACTAACTGCTAATAGCTGAATGCTTGCATAGGAAGCTTCTACAATTCTAGATATAGAAGTTTCTTATACGTAGAATCTTGATAGCATCCTTTTATTTAAGTGGTTTTATTTATAAAAAATATTCTCTCCAACAGATATTGGAGAAACTTATATACTTATTGTATATACGATTTTTTATGATTTTTAATTAATTGAATAGATATCTCCAAAAATTGAAAATAAAATCAATTATTATCCAGAAATTATCAATTACTATTGCCTGTTCCCTGTTCCCTGTTCCCTCTTTTATGGAGATGTTTAATAATTATCACTTAATTTAATTATTTCATCCGTTTATTCCTGTCAATATAAGGAGGTAAAAAATTAGTTGGTTCCTGCTCATAAATTGTGTACTCCCAAGGAACATTAATATTTTGAGTTGTACTCTTATTATTGTAAGAAGCTCGCCGTTGAGGTTGGGCAAATAAAATAATCATCCCAATTAAAATAATCCCACCACCTAAAAGTAAAATAGCTAGTATTATTCCTCCAATAAACCATAGCAAACCTTTTTCTAAATAATTTGCAGAACTATTGGACGATCTTTGATTATAGTTATCTATACCTTGCTGTAGACTTAAGCCAGAAATCAAACGTTCTTGCTGTTGGACTTGAACCAATAGTCGATCATTTTCCAGCCTTAATTGATCTTGTTGGAGTCTGAGTTGTTGTATTTCTCCCCACTGTTGTTCTAACTGAGTTTTCAACTGTCGCGTATCAAGTATTTGCTGTTGTAGTTGAGTTTTCAGTTGATCGTAAGCTGAACGTTGTTGTTCAGATTGATTTCTAATTTCTTGTTCCAACTTATAATTCTTGAAGTCAGGAGCAGAAGGAACTGAAATAGGTGGGGGTGGTAGTGGTAGGGGCTGAGGTAAGGCAGTTACTAGGGGAGAAGAAGAAACTTTTGGAGGAGATGAAAATGTTACTGAGGGCGAAGGGGATGGTATTGGCAATTTCATTTGATCATCAAGAGATGATTTGCCAAATACAATCCAACCCATCAGTAAGAGGACAATTAAGACCCCCGTTAAAATACATCCTACAATAAACGCTACAGTCTGATTCATTATTTGATTTCACTGTATGATTAAATCAGCACTATTTAACTAAAGAATATAGGTTATCATCTAAAAGATAATATTAAGTATCTATTTTCTGACATTAATTAATATCATAACTAAATTTATGCAATAAAAATCGAAAATATGACTACTTTTCTCTACAAATTTAGAATTATCTTCAGATTTATAACCTTATGTTAACAGTGCAATATTTGTAATACAATGCATTACTTTATAGACAAATTAACTGGAAAAATATGCAGTTTGAAATAAAATTTTACGACAATAAGTATTTTAATGCTACCCTAATAGATAAAAATTTATTCAGGACTTTCAAGTTTTTTTTGAAGAAGTAATTAGAACAATATTTTGACTACGCTCGGAAGTTTTTTTAGTCATAAGTCAAAAAAAATAAGTCAAGAGTTAATAAGCCCTCAAAAGCTCAGAAGCTTTTCAAGAAAATACTTTATACCTTTTATAGAATAGATATGTTAAGCTTAAGGCTTTTATTAAGTTTTACCTATGTATCTAGAAACAAGGAAGTTAGAAGTCAATATCTAAGGGTACTAGGAAATATCAGGGTTATAGTAATCTTCAGGTTTCACAGTTCCAACTACATCTGGTTCTTGATTTATACAACCCTGTTTCTGGACATATTGGCAGACACGAGCCCATAGCTTGGCTCGAGTACCGGGGTGGCCAGAGGAAAATAATACTTTATCTCCATCTACTATTTTGACTTGACAGACTGGGCAGATTTCTTGTTGATTTTCTGACATGGTTATTATCGTTTGAGCTTTTATTGACTTAATTTAGTAATTAGTAAGTATATAACCATTTCCCTTTAATTTGAA
>NZ_JAAHHT010000005.1 GCF_010672085.1 Okeania sp. SIO3I5 | reverse complement strand
TATGCTTTATAAACATTTTTCTCTTTTCATAAAACTTGACAACATAGAGGAGTTATGTTTAAGTCTTGAATCTGCTTTTTCAGGAGAAAAGAGTATTTTTCAATACACTTTTTTATGAATGTAGACAGAATTCTTCCTCCCCCTCCTCCCCCTCCTCCCCCTCCTCCCCATCCTCCCCACCCTCCCACAAGGGTTTCAAGAGTTCCTTATAAGGGATAGCTTATCCTTGGGGGGTTAGGGGGGATGGAGAGCGCGGGTCTTCAACCAACGTTGAGATAAAAGCTATCACGAAAATATCAATTGTCAATTATCAATTTCGCCATTGCTAAAGAGAGGCAATAAAGCCAAATTGATTAATTATAAATTATCAATCATTGATTGGTAATAAAAATGTTCTTCTCTCTTCTCTCGCGCGAGAATATTTTTTCCTGCGGAATGTAGAGCTAACAAATTTTTCCTTTTTACATTTTACTTTTTCCCTACTCCTTAAATTTTTTATTCTGGTTATTCACGGGAGACATGATATTAGTTATTGTATCGCGCTCGGAGTCAGGAGTTAGGAAAAAAAGTAAACATTCAACCATCAACTATGAGTTATTAATTGATTATTATACTGAAGGCGAAATTAGTCTGCAAAGAGAATTAAAAGTTATAAACAAAGAGGTCATAGGCGGTATGTTGAAGTAGTTGTTTGATTTTTTCATGCATCTGAATGCCGAATCCTAATAGCTGAATACTTACAAAAAAGAATACTTACAAAAAAAGGATTTGAATAGCATAAATTTTTAAATTCGTATTCAGTAGAGATTTTCAATAATAAAAAATTAAATCAATTATAGCGCTACGCGCTAGGGAATAGGGAATAGGGAATAGGGAATAGTGAACTGTCAAAGGCTTTCAGGATTTAGAAATGTCCTAACCTTAATGCGTAGTGCTATATTTACCGAAAATTAATAATTAAATAATTAAACAATTTAGCTTTATTAGCCTCTCCAATAAAGGGAAAAAGCGGTCGAGAGATGGATGGGTTACCTACAACCCATCCCACTCCACATAAAAATGCTTATTTACTTAAGTAAAATTTTCCGGAAAAGTTAGATTTTTCGTTTTTATCTTTAACAAGATTTGGGCTTTTCAGCAAAGATATTATTAGTGGGATAGGTTCTAACCATATCCAATCACAAGCGCGAGAAATAAATTTTTTCCCTACCGCGTCAATCCTCTTCCTTTTAGGGAAAGGTAATTAATAATTAATAATTAATAATTAATAATTAATAATTAATTATCAATTAATGAATTTAGCGA
Organism: Okeania sp. SIO3I5; assembly: GCF_010672085.1. Lineage (GTDB taxonomy): Bacteria > Cyanobacteriota > Cyanobacteriia > Cyanobacteriales > Microcoleaceae > Trichodesmium. The sequence continues at coordinate 84,573 of NZ_JAAHHT010000005.1, read as the reverse complement.
TCGCCTCCACGGACAACTCTTCAATATTATTCAAAACCACTTTTGCTCCTGCCTCCAATAATTTAGCAGCATAAGCATATTGCCTTTCCTCACTCTCCTGCACATGGGGAGGCAACACACCTACTCCAACCCAAGTTCTCGATGGCATCTGGTTACGAGCATTCTCCACCGTATACATATCTCCCACTGTATCGCCAGCATAAATTACAGGTAGATTTTCAGCCAAACCATGTTGTTTTTCCAACTGCTCTACTACCACAAACAACCCAGTTGGATCAGGTTTTCCCGGTGCATCCTCCATCGCCACTACTACCGGGGAACTCAACCTTAACTTTCCCTCCAAAACATAAGCAATTTCTGGTCCCATTGCTCCACTAAAAAACCCCCAAGACAACCCTGCTGCTGTCAACTGCTCAAAATAACTAGAACTGACTAACAAAGGTTCCGAGCAAATATAACCATTCCAGTTATTCTCATCTACGCCCCGATAACAAGACTGAAAAAAAGCTACTAACTTTTGATAATCTAGATCTACATCATCCCGTTTTTGACCTTGGCCTTCAAAATAACGATAAACTAACTCTCGCGAAGCCTCCCAGTCATTATTCCAGACACCCTCTGACTTAAGCTGGTCAATATCTGCCAAAGTCGGACAAAATGCGCTGGATGTACAATGCTCTACTGTATCGGCGATCGCTCGTCGATAAGACCCACCCACATCTCGAATCACACCATCAATATCGAAAACCAAAATTGCTTTATTCATCATCAAATTTTTATGGTAAAATGAAATTTTGTGTGCGTAAAGTTTGAAAATTAGCCTAAAATTGGCTCAGGAGGTAAATTGTCCAAATTTATACTAAAAGTCCTTTGGTTAGACGATAATGTAGCACTTGCTGTAGATCAAGTGGTAGGAACTGGTACCAGTCCTTTAACTTGTTACTTTTTCTGGCCTCGGAATGATGCTTGGGAGCAACTAAAAGATGAAATAGAAGCCAAGCATTGGATTTCAGAAGTAGATCGGGTGGATCTTCTGAATAAGGCTACTGAAATAATTAACTATTGGCAAGAAGAGGGTAGAAGACGACCACTTTCAGAAGCTCAGACAAAATTTCCAGAACTAATTTTTACAGGCACTAATTAATGAATTGAGAATTGAGAATTCAGAATTGAGAATTCAGAATTGAGAATTCAGAATTGAGAATTTAGAAGTCAGATTCTCAAACTTGCTCTAAGTATGGGAATATCAAAGAGTCTCTCCAGAATTGAGAATTCAGAATTGAGAATTTAGAAGTCAGATTGGCCAGGTATGACCATGACAGCTTGTGAACTAACGCCGATGTTGCCAGTGGAATAGGGAATAGAATCAATAATTGTAACGTTCTTACAGATTATTATAGGTTTCTAAGAACAGCTAACTTAATTCTCCAGTATAGACAATTATTAATCGTTAATAGACATCTCCGAAAATTAAAAATCAAATCAATTCTCATCTATAAATTATCTATTCTTTCTTCCAGTTAAGAGTTAAGTGTTCCCTCTTCCCTCTTTTCCGGAGATGTCTAATTATTAATTGTTATTAATCAAGGCAGAATCTGCTAATGAACCAGGAACAGACATTGCAAATAAGCAACCAATTGCCACTTGTAACTTCTCCAGTTATTCTCAAAAAAGCTATTGTATATAAGCTTGATAGCTATATTTCAGGTCGTGGCGAGTTGGTGCTTCCATGTCTGCCTGGTATGCTAGACTATTACACAAATATTGTAGAGAATCTATTTTCTCATCTGGGTAGGCCAATGCCCACAGAAAGACAACAACAGTTGCGTCAAATGATCGAAAAGGGGTTGGCAGAGGGGTTTAATATTTCTGCAGCTGCAATGTTAGTCATTGAATATGAATTGGTCAAACCACCAAAAAAAGGAATGGCCTGTCAAGTAACTATTCGTACTCCAACTTTGGGAGAACAGTATAAGGCTTGGGTAGCACAGAGAAAACCTCCTTTATTTGGTTCCCATCCTGATGCTAAGGTGTTAGCAACTGTAGCAGAATTTGGAGAAAATGCTACCAAAATATTAGATGTGGGAGGAGGTACGGGTAGAAATGCTTTACCTTTGGCGCGAAAAGGTCATTATGTAGATGTTTTAGAGTTAACGCCTGCTTTTATTGAACAGTTACAAACAGCAATCGTTACAGAAAATTTATCAATGAATGTGATCGAGGGAGATATTCTCGATCCACTGACAAGGTTGCAACCAGCTTTTTATCAGTTGGCGATCGCTACGGAAGTAGTTTCTCATTTTCGGGATGTAGATGACTTGCGGTTGTTTCTGGCAAAAATGTCTGATGTTATTTGTTCTGGTGGTTTACTTTTATTCAATATATTTTTGGCAGTAGACGAATATGTGCCGGATGAAGTCGTGCGAGAGATGGCGCAGTTATGTTGGTCGAGTTTGTTTACATCTGAAGAGTTGACAACAGCGATGGAAGGTTTACCGTTAGCGATCGTTTCTAATGAGTTAGTTATAGAATATGAACGTCAGCATTTACCGGAAACAGCATGGCCTCCCACAAGTTGGTTTGAAAGTTGGGCGACTGGTAGAGATATATTTCCTTTAGCGAATGGTAAACCGCCTCTAGAATTACGATGGATATTATGTCGCCGGATGTAATCATTTCAGTTATCAGTTATCAGTACCTCTAGCTGAAACATGGAAAAAAATAATATGGCAAAAAAACCTTCTGTCTTGGTGTTGCTGAACCTTGGGATGAATATTTTCAGAAAAGGTAAATCCCATCTTTTACTTCCTCTTTCTCTAAAAGCATAATTCATCCCGCAAATATGCAACGCCTCTGTCTTCTCTAAGGATGTAAAAAATTATTTCTATGTACCCTGACTTTGATAAAAATAGTTGAAAATGGAAGTATCAAACAAAATAAGCTGAAAATATCAAGGTTAATTATTATGGAACGAATAATTGGCACTGCAGAGTCGGAAAGACTAATTGGTACGAGGGATAGCGAAAAAATATTTGGCTCGGATGGTGATGACACCCTAGAAGGTCGTCGGGGTTTTGACCATCTCTTTGGTGGAGACGGTAATGATGTATTAATAGGTGGTCAAGGTCGCGATCGCTTCAACGGTGGTAGGGGGAATGACACTCTCACTGGTAATGCTAGTCAAGACTTTTTTATCTTTGATGCTGGAGAAGAAATTGATTTTAACAATCTTGGTGTGGATACAATTACAGATTTTGTTCCCGCTCAAGATACAATTATTCTTGCTAAAAGGATATTTACAGAAATTTCGAGTGATGCTGAAGATGGGTTTAGTATTGACAATGAATTTGCTACTGTCACCGATAATGCTGCTACTTCTGACGCGATAATTGTTTACGATAGCACAACTGGTCAGCTATTCTATAACGCTAATGGTAGTCAAGAGGGTTTTGGAGATGGCGGTCAGTTTGCAGTTCTGGAAAATCTACCAGACTTGGAAGCTGAAGATTTCAGATTAAGAGCTAATCCTACACCAGAAACTACTTCTGTTCCTGCTGAGATTGCAGATAATTTAATTAGCTTTACTCCCTCAAGTACAGAAGAAGAGATAGCAGCTCAAAACGGACCTAGTATTGAAATTGGCAGTCAAACTATTTATATCGGTACTTGGCAAAGATCGAGTAATAATCAAGACCCTATTATTGCTAGTTTCGATCCAGTAAATCCCAATAATAACTGGGTGCGAACAGATTATGAAACCACTGGAGCAGATGGTAGAGGTCGTGGTTTATTCTGGGATGGAGACGACTTATATGCAGTTTTTAGTGTTGACGGTACTCAGGGAACTTCAGAGCAAGACTTTCGCCGTGCTGCTACTGATGCTGTACAATCTTGGTTACGCAGTTATGGTCAAGGTGGTGGTGCAAGTGTAAGTGTGGTTGCGAGGATAGATATAGATGATTTAACTAACCCTGGAGAAATGACGGATGCAGCATATTTAACAGCACTTTTGAGCAACGGTAATAGTAATACGTTGACAGTTACCGATCTATCTCTTAACGCTGATAATAATTTAATCGTAGAAGCTGACTCTTTCTTTTCACCACGCAACCCTGATGGTAGTGCGATTGAAATACCATCTGGTGTTTCTTCACCGTTTGATTATCAATTAGTCATAACACCAGACTTAAATGAAGTTCTTGAAAGTGAAGTTATTTTTTAGGTAGGGAACAAGGGAAAGTTCGATATAACTTCCCTACAAAATATGCAATAAGTTTTTATTCTTCTTACCTAAAAAAAGATCGGATTATCAATTATATAGTAAATCTAGAAAGCTTGCCTAATGTTAACACCATCACCCCATCAAGGTTGGAATATTACTGAAGAACAAAGAGAAATTTATAGACAACGTTCAAAAGCATCTAGTCGTGCTAAAAAACAAGCCTTAAATGGAGAAGGGCAAAAACCAATACATCCTATCAATATCCCCAATCTAAATCCTGAAAAATTGATGCCACAAATGCCTAAAAATAGATGGCGAACTCTCTCCTTATTTAGTGGAGGTGGTGGTCTCGATCTTGGTTTTGAACGGGCAGGTTTCACTCATATTTCTTCCTACGATATTCTTGTGGAAGCTGGTAATACTTTGCGTAATCTTCGACCAAACTGGCAAATTTTTTCAGGTGAAAAGGGAGATGTCAAAAAAGTAGATTGGCGCTCTTATCGTGGCTCGGTTGATATTATTCACGGGGGTCCACCTTGTCAGCCTTTTTCTATTGCAGGTCGTCAAAAAGGTAAGGAAGATAATCGCGATATGTTTCCTGAATTTATTCGCGCTGTACTAGAAATTGAACCTTTAATATTTGTGGCAGAAAATGTTACTGCATTGGTAAGTAAAAAGTTCGGCAAATATGTTGAAGAGGTTATTGAATCTCCTTTAGCTCCTCGCTATAAACTCACGAAATTTATTTTAAATGCTCCAGATTTTGGCATTCCTCAAATTAGAAAGCGAGTCTTTTTTGTCGGTTTTCGCGATGAAAAATATTTAGCTAAATATCAACCTCCTCAACCTACCCATTATTGGCATCATCTACCAACAAATCAATCTGCAAAACCAGTTCAACTTAATCTTTTCGATAATGGTGAAATTCCAGAAAAATTACAACGTTGTATGGGAACTCGTGAAGCTTTAGGATTACCAAATATTGGATTTGATGCTTTATCACCTACTCTCAGAAGTGGATTAACTGGACCTCGCCATACTACCTCTATTTTAAGTAGTGTTTCTGCACAAAAAGCTTGGGAAAAATTACATATTTGGCCAAATGGAGTAGCTGAAAATCGTGAAAAAGCACATTTATTTGTAGCCAAAAATAATCATTTTCGGTTGTCTGTTCCTGACTGTGGAATTATTCAAGGTTTTCCTGAGTCTTGGCAATTTTCTGGTGCAGTTTATCAAGTATTAGGTCAAATTGGTAATGCTGTACCACCACCTATGAGTTATCAAATAGCAGTATCTATTGCTCAAGTATTTTCTTGAATAGTTTCTGTTACAAGTTCTCTTAAACGTTGAGCATGATTAGTAGTTATTCGTTCCCAACCTTCAAAATATGAAGCTGGAATATGGGGATTATTTAATGTTGAACCTCTCTCAATTAAATATTTACATCTGTCTTTTAAAATGGAAAGCATTCCTTCAGGAGAGTAACCAGATTCTAAATCCATTTTATTTCGGTATTCTTGGATTGTATATTGTCTTTTTTGCAGACTTTGAGCATCTTCAAGTGTATAAACTTCTTTTTCCCCAACAATTTCATAAAGTAAAGATATGCTAATTAACTCTGGTATTAATTGAGCGAGTTTATAATCTGATCCAACATAATCTGATTTTTCACTAATCCAAGGAGCCATCATTTTAGGGGAAGCATACAAGCAATATTTTAGGATTTTACCTCCTTTTTCATAGAAACCAAATAACCAATGTTTTCCCCTCCACTTTTTAATATGCTCCGGTCCAAAATCTCTAACTGTAGTTACAGAAGTTTTTGTAGTTGACTTTAATTCAAAAGTAATTTTCAGTTCATTTAAAGTCAAGATTGCATCTGTTCCACTACGACTTAAATTGACTGGTCTTTCTAAATTAAATAACTGGATAAGTTCATTTTCTCGACTATCATCTTGTACTGTCATTAATTAACTGGAATTGGAAAATAATTAATTTGATAAATATCATAATTTTTATTAAGTAGAAAGACACAAAAAACTAAAGTATGTAATGAAAAGTAAAATCCTCAAAATTTTCCTTTCTATTGTCTTTTGCCTTTACTATGAGTGGCTATGATAACGAGAATTTTTCATACCCACCTTATTTTGCTTTAAGTATTAAAAATAACTATAACTAATCAGCCCAAATAACCAATTTCCCAGAGTAGAATGAATAAAAAAATTATATAATTCTCCAGATTTCCATAGCTCTTGTAGCCGTGTTCCATGATAACTAAATAAAACTAGAAAACAAAAAATCTGAAACTGATAATTTTGAATTAAGGGTATATAAAATGCCCGGATTTTTCGATTATTTATTAATTCCAAAATTAGATGTAAACCTGCAACTAGAAATACAGCAAAAAATACAGGTCCAAATAAATGATAAGCGATCGCCTGACTAAAATCTCCTCGTGCAACTGCCATAAAAGAGCGAGTCAAACCCCATCCAGGGCAAGGAATACCAACATAACGTAAGAGTGGGCATCCTAGAAATGGTATTTTCAAACCCAAATTAAATAGGTAACTACCAATAATAGGAATAAGAGCGATCGCCAGACAAATATATCGTTGACTCCGCTCTTTATTAGATAAAATTTCAGAATACTTTTCCATTCAATTTCTCGATCGACTACGCAACAAATCCCAACTAAAACAAGTGAGATAAATTAGAATTGTTGCCATTTGTTGAAATATGACTAATTCAACAGTTTTGAGCCAGAAATTAGTCTCTGATTGAGAATAACCAACCATCGATCCTCCTGCCAGAATTGCAATGAGAATTAAAAAAATTATTTTCCTGTACTTAAGTTTGAGCATTCTTCAATTTTTTCCTATTATTAATCATCTTTTAGGTAAATGCTACATATCCAAAGACAAAGAAAATTGCAAAAGGAATAAGACATATCAACAATAACCAGGGAGATTTACCTAACTTGTTGAAAATTCTCACCCAAGCAATAATTAATTTAATCCCAGCAATGATACTAATACATGGAATCAAAGATAAAATTGTCCATAAAACAGGTTCTTGCTCATCAGCAGCTTTAAAAACAATGTATGTATTTAAAATCGGAACCCAAGCAAACCAGGCATTTTCAACATTTAATTTTTGGCAAATCCTATATAAGAAAAACCCCATTATAAAGTATGAAATTATAATACCTACAACTAGAACTGCAAATTCACCTGTAGCTTGATTTCTTGAACTCTGTGCCAACAAAATTGGTAACATCATACCAATGGTTGAATTAACCCATGAAAATTCACTCAGATATAGCATTTGTCTTCATCCATTAAAATTAATAGGAATTGAGATTTTTATCTGTAAAATAAGTAAATTTTAACCTTCAAAATATTAGAAGTATCAAAATTTAGTTTTTTTTAAAGAATTTGACTTACCGAAAAATTTTAGTTTATACCATTTTCATAAAATATTGCTACAGTTACAGAACAGGTAAAAAGAGATAAAAAACGCCGGAAGGAGGAAAGATAAATAGACAAAAAATGGAGGAAAAAAAATTAATTTTGACAATGAATCCAAGCCATCAAGTATTAAACTTTAGGAATAAACTACAAATTGGAATGTAACAGCATTTTTTGAATTTGGTATTAAAGCCTCCCCTTTCAAGGGGATAATAAATAAAAATTTTCATGATTAGTCAATCCTATCAGTTTCAAGGAGAGGTAATTATTAATTATTAATTATTCATTATTAATTGTTGAAATATATCTAGCTTGAAGTTGAACTAATTTTAATTATTTAACAGACTATATTTTCTGAGAAAAGACTCAATATTTTCATAAATATCAAGATTTTTCCTATAACCAAATTCTCCATGATCGCCCCCTGGAATAGTTAATAATTGATTCGGTACATTAGTTCGATCAAGTGCTTCGTGAAATTTCACAGCATGATTATATGGCACACTTAGATCGGCATCACCGTGAACAGTAAAAATTGGTGGCAGTTGAGAATGTACATAATTTATTGGAGAAACACGCTCCGCTATTTCCAAGCGATCGCTCTGGTTTCCCATCCACTCCAAAGCATAATCTCGAACATTTTCTCCCTCCAGCAAATCTTTGACATCAGTAATACCATACCAATTAATTATCGCTGCCACTTTTAATTCTTCATCACCAGAACAATTAGTTTCAAAACCAGCAGCAGCAGATAACATACCTGTTGTCATCGCTAAATGTCCGCCAGCAGAAAACCCACTGACAATGATTTTTTCGAGATCGAAATTATATTGTTGAGCATTCCTGATCACCCAACGTAAAGCACATCGACAGTCTGCTACTGCTGCGGGTGCTAGCGACTGTGCTGCCAAACGATATCCCACATTAACAACGGAAAAACCCATTTTAAAATATGGCAATAAAAAAAATAGTTCCACCTCTCTAGGACGATCTACCCAACCTCCACCGTGAATAAAAATTACTGTTGGTTGTGGTTTCGGGGCGAGAGACTGATAAATGTCTAACTGCAAATTGTAATTATTAACTGTCAAATATGTAATATTTTTGTAAATGCGATAGTTGTTTGAAAATGCCAGTATTTCAGTAGCAGGGTTTGACAGTATTTTCCAAGCATTAATTGGGAGAAAGTTATAACCAAGAAATACTGATTGATATGTGATTTTAGATAGATAATTATTCAACATTAATTTAACCATTTATAGCATTTATCAAATTGGTGAGATACAGTTTTATACCCCCCCCTGCCCCCCGATCCCCCCTAATATCAAATCCGCTGGGCAACGGAAGTGATATAATTCTACTATCAGAAAAGAGTGAAAACTCCTAGTTTGTCGAGGGTTTGGAGACCAAACCCCGGAGAGTCTGGAATTTTACCCATACTACCGGATTTGATATAACCCCCCTTGATAAGGGGGGAACCGCTGAAAAAGGGGGGAGGTTTCAAAGTCCCCCTTCAAAAGGGAGATTTAGGGGGGTCGTAAATGTACCTCATCTTTATGAGAAATTCTATATGCTTAACTTTAAACTTTAGTATTATATCTTCTGAATTGCCTTTAATCAAGATTCAGAATAATTAAACAATATGTAAGCATTCAGCGGTCAGTATTTACCTATCAATTTCATTATCTTGAGAGGAGAAATTAGCATCTTCGTGATTTCAAAGAATTACAGCGCTTTTCAGATTGATGAACCACATATTCATATTTCAAACCTAGTAGGGACGTTCCATGGAACGTCCCTACTGTGGTCTACTGAAATGAAAACCGCTGTAAAAGTATGGGTAAAAGCTCATGTTTGCTTCATTTATTAAAAAGCTGAGAGCTGACTGCTAATAGCTGAATGCTGACAGCAATATACTCAGGACTTACGTAAATTGTTAAATAATACGCTATCTGTAGGGGCGAATGGCCATTCGCCCCTACTAGATATAGTCGTTATGCGTAAGTCCTGATACTATTCACTCCTTTATAGCTCCTAATGTTAGCAAAGTTTCTTTTTGCCCTTCAGTTAACCTTGTAACACCTGTAATATTCATTCCTTCATAGAGGCGTTTTGCTTTCAGAGTTTTAATGCAGCTACCAGTTTGAATATTCCACAGTTTAATAGTCTCGTCTTCGCTACCACTTGCAAGCATCGATCCGTCACCGCTAAAAGCAACAGAACGAATACTATTTTCATGTCCTGTTAAAGTTTGCCAGAGTCTACCACTGGAAATATCCCAGAGTTTAATTGTACAATCATCCCCACCAGTTGCTATCAGATTACTATTAGGACTAAATTCCATTGCTCTAATTTGCTTGGTATATTCTGCTAAAGTATGTAGACATTCACCTGTAGTCACATTCCAGAGTTTAACAGTGAGGTCATCGCTAGCACTGGCAATAATTTTACCATTAGGACTCCAGGCAACTCGACGCAACTTATCTTGATGTTCTCCTATGTCTGTAAGCTCTCCCGTTTCTATATTCCATGTTTGTAATAATTTACCATCACTAGCGATCGCTAAATCCCGATTATCAGGACTTACCGCAACTGACCACAACCATTCTGGATAATCTTTGAAAGTTTGCAGGCAGCTATTTGTATTCATATCCCATAATTTAATGCCGCCGTCACTACCTACGCTAATCAATTTTCTTCCCTCCTCATAAAAAGCTACTAACCATATCCAGTCTCTATTTCTTTCGGGGAGAATAGAACATTTTCCAGTAGCAATATCCCATAGTCTAATCTGACCATCATTTCCAGCACTGGCAATTTTTGTTCCTTGAGGATGGAAGGCAACTGACTGGATGCGCTTTATATGTCTATCCAAGATTTTACAGTTACCAGTTTCAATATCCCACAATCTAACCATACTATCGTCACCACCACTCACCAGAGTTTGACCGTCAGGAGAGAAAGCAACTGACCACACTCTTTGAGTATAACCATTGATAGTCTTCAAAGATTCACCTTTAGGAATATCCCACAATCTGACATTTTGATCGTCGCTCCCACTAATTAGACTTTTACCATCACTACTGAAGGTTATAGATCGAACTCGTCGATTTTGTTCTGGTAAAGTCAGTAATAATTTACCAGTTTCAATGTTCCATAACTTCACAGTTTGATCCGCACTACCACTAGCTAGAGTTTGATTGTCAGGACTAAAAATAACTGACCACACTCGTCCGTTGTGTCCTGAAAAAGGTTTTAGACATTCACCAGTATGGATATCTAGTAACCTGACAAGATTATCGTCGCTACCAGTAGCTAGAGTTTCTCCATCAGGACTAAAAGCGATCGCTCGGACGACATGATTCGGTTGTCGCCAGCTATTGAGGCATTCACCAGTCTGAACATCCCATAATTTTACAGTTTGATCTACACTACCACTAGCAATTTTTGTTCCTTGAGGATTGAAAGCAACTGCTCGTACCCAGAAACGGTGTTCCTGTAAAACGTGAAGACATTTTTGAGAGTTAAGATCCCATAATCTTACAGTACAGTCATCACTACCACTAGCTAAAGTATTACCATCTGAACTCAAAGCAATAGACCAAACGTGACCGATGTGTCCTTCTAATGTAGCGAGACATTCACCTGTATCAATATTCCATAATTTAATTGTGGAGTCATTACTGCTACTAATTAAAATTGGTTTTTGAGGATGAAAAACAAGAGACCTTACCCAATTAGTATGACCTAAACAATTAGCTATAAATTGACCGTCCGCTACTCGCCAAATATAAATATTTTTATCTGCATCTCCCGTTGCCCAAAGTTTACCATCATAACTAAACGCCACACAAAGAACATTGCCTAAAGGTTCGGAAAAAATTGATTTAGATAAATTAGAATTTGTCAAATTAACCTGATGTAATTCAACTCCTTGAAGATAGGCTTGACAAATAGTTAAATAAGAAAAGTCATAGTTAGTTAAATCGGTATTTAGCTGAGACAAGATGTTGAGAATATTCCCTCCTAAATATCCAGGAGCTTGAGGAGATTTTTGTTGGCAATTTGAGATGATTTGTTGGAGTTGATTTTCAATATTTATTTTACCTCCTAGTTCTGGAAGTAATCTTTCTAGTAGTGGTTGGATAATCAGGCGAATTTGAGTTTCTCGAATATAATCTTTGGCTGTTGCTTTGGAGAGACAGTAGTCATTAAAAATTTGTGTTTGATCTGTCTTAATTTCTTGGCAAACTTCATCTATTAATCGAGCAATAATATATTCTCTGATTACAGGTAGAACTGTATATCCTAATTCGGTAGTTTTGATGAGTGATCGCCGTTTTAAAGAGCTTAATGATTGGAGTAATTCTTGTTTGGTTTGCCATGAAATAATGTCTTCTTTTAGTTTTGTATCTAAAGCTGATTCATAATTAATTGCCAACCAATACATAATTTGCTTTTCTGAGGTAGATAAACGATTAAACTGATCTTCATATAAATTGTTAATCTCCTCGAATTTTGGCTGTCCTGATTTTAAATGATTTTCTACAAATTTAGATAAATCTCCCCCTAATACTTCTTGAATATTTCCCGCTACAACTTCCAAAGCAGAAGGATTACCTGCATAATGTTCAATAACTAATTTCCATTCATCTTCCGAGCCATAAAATTCTCCATATTCTGTAAATATTTTTTGACTGTTTTCTAGGTTTAACCCTTCTAATTATAAAGTTTTTATAGTTTTATTTTTTTTAGCAATTATGTCAATTGCTTGTGGCTTTTCTCGGGTGGTAATTAACAAACAACTTTGATGGGATGATTCAGCTATTCGCTTGAGTAAATTACCATACCCTTGATAACCTTCCCGATATTTACCTGTTTGATTGCCACTTTGAAGAATTGATTCTGCATTATCAAGTATTAGTAAACAACGAGAAGATTCAAAATAATTGATTAGTCTGGTTATTTTTTCCTCTAAAGTTTCTGGTAGTGTGGTTTCTTGTTGATTTGAAAAGAACTTTATTGAATCTTCCAGAATGCTTTCTATTTTTGGAGATGCTTCAAGACTTCGCCAAATTACATAGTCAAAATTATTCTCAATTTCTTTTCTTAATTTAGTCTCTAAACTTGTTTTCCCAATACCTCCTCTACCAAGCAAAATAATTAGCTTATATTTGTCCTGCAAAATCCATTGTTTTAATGTATCTAATTCTTGAATACGTCCGTAAAAGTAAGGAATAGTAGGAGAATTTTTTAAATCCAAAGATACAGGTTGAGTATTATCAACTATTTCTTCCCAATGTAATCCCAAAACTTGGCAGAATGCTTGAAAATTTATAGGTTTAATACCCTCATTTTTTCGGAATCTTTTCCAGGTGCCAATTGAAACAGTATCTGGCACTTCTTTCTTTCCACTTTTAACTATAGGTAAAAACTTACTAGCTTCATCCAACCAATATTCGTTATCTAAGGTCAATGCCTTTTCTGTTTGGATTTGCTTGATAGTTTCCTTGATTTTTTTAAGTCCCTCAGATGAGGCTTTCAGAGTTTTCGTATAACATCTTACTCCCTGATTGTCAAGAACAATTTTAGATCATTATACACTAAATCTAACTGATCTGTTTTTGTGCTTGAGTATTTTGAGGGTCAATGGCAAACTTCTATTTAATGTCAAGCTTCTATTTTTTTTAACAACCAAGTAGTTTTTTAAAGGAAAAGGAGAATTATTATGGCTGGCTTAAGTCCGGATGGATTGAGGTATTTTTTAAACGACATACCCGACATTTTTCCCATAGAACCAGTAGATTTGAGATACAACCCCACCCTGCAAGGATTGTTAGGTTTAAGAGGCGGGGACACACTAACTGGTTCTGCTGATTCTCATACGATTTATTGTGGGAAAGACAACGACTTGATATCTGGCGAAGCAGGCAATGCGGGTTGGAGCATTTTACCCGGTTCGGACAATTTGAGTAGCGATTGGCCAGTGCCTCGGAACAAAGTTCGATTCCGTTGCGGTTCGACGAAAACTACTATTTGAATCAAAATCCCGATGTCAGGGAAGCAGTGGAAGCCAGTTTATTTAGGGCTTGCTGATTAACTATCAAAGTATTGACGTCTCTATGTTTCAGCCTTATTAGGTTGAAAAAAAGTGCCAGCTTTTCGGTCAAGAAAGCTCAAAAAACTAGCATTTTGGGCAAGAGTTGGGCAGAAAAATTCAGGGACAATTCTTCTAACTACATCCTCTGTAATTCCCATTTATCCTGACTCCTGACTCCTGACTCTTGACTCCTACCCTCACTCATAAGACTTTTTCAGCAAACCCTATTTAGTAGCAGGTTCAACCATTATATCCAGGTAAGTCAATTTCAAGGCCGTTTGACTAGCGCGTAATGGCGGGTTGGCTTGTCTGGAGTGATCGTACATAGACAAAAAAAGCGATCACTCTTTCTAAATCAAGAAAACTAAAACTTTTCATAGGAATATTATGGCTACTTTGTCAGCACCAACTAACCTTAAACTTAAAACCAACAAAAACAGTTACTCTCCCAATACCCGTATAAAAGTAACGGGTTCTGTAAAAGATGCCAACGGGTTTAACGACCTCGATAGAGTAGATTTTTTGCTTTGGAGTCCTGGTAGCAGCGAATGGGAAGAGATCGGCGATATTAGCAAATTTGCCCGCGTTCGCAAAAAATCGTCTCAAGGAAAGTTTACCTATAACTTGAAAAATCTTTCCGAACCAGGCACTTACTGGTTAGCCGCTAGAGTATTTGACAAATCAGGCTTCTACAGTACCGCAGTGCAAAAAAGCTTTACTATACTCCAAGCAGCACCAGATAATGCAGGTAACAGTCGAAAAAAAGCCCGTAATATTGGCAATCTCAGCGGTACGAAAAGCTTCAGCGATTTGGTAAACAAATCCGATCCCAAAGATTTCTACCGCTTTCAAATTCAAGACAAAAGCGATGTCGAAATAGTTCTCAATGGATTAGACGGCAATGCCAATTTGCAACTGCTCAATAAACGAGGAAAAGCGATCGCTAATTCTCGCAAGGGTGGTAAAAAGACAGACAAAATTAACCGCACTCTCAATGCTAGCAGTTACTATATACGAGTTAATTCAGTTAAAAAGGCTGCTACTGACTACAATTTAACATTAGAAGCGACAGCAGCAAACAATCCCGGCAAAAAACCAAGCAATCCCCCAATTCAACCACCAACTTCCAACTGGTTAGACTATGTTAATTTCTACCGCGCTACTGCCAACTTACCGCCTGTAACTGAAAATCCCTTATGGAGTGCGGATGCCGTCAAACACTCCAAATATTTGGTAAAAAACGACACTACAGGTCATACCGAAGATCCTAATAAGCCCTGGTACACTCCAGAAGGTGCAGAAGCAGGTGGTTCCGGCAATGTTACTACTCATTATACTACTACAATGAGCGATGCAGAGGCGATCGACGACTGGATGCCCGCTCCCTTTCATGCAGTGGCAATACTCGATCCTGAGTTGGAACAAGTAGGTTTCGGTATGTATCGGGAAGAAGATGGCGGTATTCAAAGCGCTGCTACCCTAGATGTGATTCGGGGTCTCGGGGAGATACCATCTTCTGTAAAATTTCCGATCGCGTGGCCTGCAAATGGCGCAACCATTCCAGCTTCTATACGTCAATTCACTAGCGAGTGGCCCGATCCCTTAACTAGCACTCCGGGATACACTGCTCCCACTGGGTTGCCAATTATTTTGCAATTAGGCAGTGGAAACATTACCCCTAATGTTACTGCCCATTCCTTCAAAACGGGCAACACTTCACTCGAACACGTTGTCCTTGATGAAACTAATTACACCAATCCTAACAATTACGAGAAAAATCTCGTTCGCGGAATCCTTGATTCCAGGGATGCGATCGTGTTGATTTCTCGCGATCCCTTGCTTCCTGGCAAAACTTATACAGCATCGATTACTGCTAATGGTCAAAAGCACTCTTGGTCGTTTAACGTTAGTACCGCACCCCCCATTGAAGGGACTGCAGGAGACGACGTAATTTTCGGAGAAGAGCTTGACGATACTATTACCGGAGGTGCGGGCAAAGACCAATTGATGGGTTTAGCAGGAGATGACTTGCTCAATGGCGGTACTGGTAACGATCAACTTTATGGCGCAGAGGGTAATGACACTTTTATTGGTGGTCCTGGCGATGATGAACTGACTGGCGATCGCAGATCGGGCGAGAGCGTTCGAGACACATTTGTTTTTGATGCTGGCAGCGGTAGCGACCGCATCTGGAATTTTGATGTGGCTAATGATGTAATTCAGGTTTCGAGAAGCTTTGGTTTAAGCACAGCAGATTTGGCAGCCCAAGCCGCTAATAATAATACTGGTTTTTCTAGTGAAATCACTCTCAGCCCTGGAAATACCATTGAAGTCTTGTATAATGGTTTTGCTCCCCCTACCGCAAATAATTTCACTATTGTATGAAGTAATGCTCGATCAAAAGAATGTTACGAATAGTAAGAGCAATAAAAAGACTTGACAACAGAGAAGATGATTTTCCTAGCCGTCTCAAAAGCTTTCCAGCAATAGCTGTTCCTGAAGACCAACATAATCTTCCTAGCTGGCCAGGAAATTATATACAATCTTTCTTCCCAGGAGATAGAGAGTCACACAAAATAGAAAATTATCTCGATATAAATAAATATCCACAGGGAAGTCAAGAAGATTTATTAGTAGAAGAATCATTCGAGCAAGCAAAGGTAAAAATCCAGGAGTTAATGAATTTTGACTCTGGTATAAATCAACAAGAACAGACAATCAACCAGGGATTTGAAAATTCATCTGACTCATTTTTGGGATTCCCGATTAATAACAATAATGATATTTTTGCAGGTGTAAGTAACTTAATATCTGAAGGAAGCGGCTTTATTTTTGGCTGATAACACAGTGATTTTTGGGTTTGCTAGGACGAGTAGAAAGCCATAGCAAACCCACTTTGTTTTTACTAAGTTTTGAACTGTAGAATATTACTGGTAATCCTTGTAGTAAAAATCCTTAAAATGGTTAAAAAATCCCCAGAACTAAGAATACGAGAGATTGAAGAAAAGTATCCTAAGCAATGGGTGGTGGTAGACATTACTGAAAGAGATGAGTATGGTTTTCCTGCTAGTGGAAAAGTATTATTGCAAGGGAATTCGATTGATTTTATTTTAGACAAAATTGAATCTTTTCAAGGCGACTTGTACACATTCTATACTGGTAGTATTGATGGCAAGTTTGAGTGAGATAAACTCAAGCTTTCAATACTATATAGATAACGATGAGTATAATTTTAGTAAAAAAAGAGTTGGTCGGAAATGCAATTTTCGACCAAATTAAATTATGGGCAATACCTGTTACGATAAAGTTTGAGGAAAGAAGTCATAGGTTTAACTGACTTGTGCATAGGAGAAAAATTTTAAATGCCATACAAAATCAATATATCCCTAGAAAAAAAAGAATCTGGTTACTCTGCATCTTGCCCAGAAATTACCGATCGCCAGTTTGAAGGAGATTCTCTAGATATAATATTTGCAGAACTCAAAAAAGCCATCCAATTAGAATTACAAACTCTGGAAAAAAAAGCCAGCCAAAAAGTCGATAAACCTATCTGGGAAGTAGCACAATCTTTAATTCAAGATATCACAGAAGATGAAATTAATCTACTCCCTACAAATGGAGCAGAACAACATGACTATTATATCTATGAATGATATATAATTAAAATATCTATTTTTCTTGAAGATTTTACTAATGAAACCAACAACAATTTATTTACCAGAAGAAACTGAAGCTAACCTACACAAAGTAGCCGTTCAAACAGGAAAATCTATTCCTGAAATTATCCAAGAATTAATCTCCAATTATCTTACTAAAAAAACTCAAAAATTACCCAAATCATTAGGAATGGGTTCAAGTGGAAGATCGGATTTATCTTCTAAAACAGAAGAACTATTATGGACAGTTGACCCGGAAATTGCTAAATCCTACCGAGAAGCAGAACCAGAAAAACAGCAAAAAATCCAAATGTTTCTTAACCTAATGCTGAAAACAGCGGTTAGTCAAAAACCACTCTTAGATATTATGGAAGAAGGGAGTGAACAAGCAATTTCTAATGGAATGACTCCAGAGATTTTAGAATCAATTCTTAATACAGAACTTTTCAAAAATACAAGTTTTGCAGAAACTGTCCAACAAATTCGTCAAGAAGCAGAAGAAAACGGTTTAACACCTGAAATTTTAGAAGAATTATTGCCAGATGAGTAGATTACGAGTTATTTTAGATAATATCTGAATCAGCTAAATTCATCATCTAACTAAGGAGACTATATATGACAAATACATTACGATTTGGTATTGTGGGAACGGGATTTATTGCCAGGGTGATTGCCGAAGCATTAGTTGATGCCAAAAACTGTGCTTTAGTCGGAGTGGCTAGTCGTTCCATCTCTCGGGCACAGGAATTTGGGCAACAATTCGGGGTAATTAACAGCTTGACATAATCTATGATTATCTTGTATAATCTATGATTATCTATAATTTGATTTAATGCTACTAGGATTCAAAACTGAACTACACCCAAATAATCAGCAAAAAACTTTACTTGCCAAACACGCTGGTGTAGCTCGTCATGCCTATAATTGGGGGTTATGGCTAACTAGAAACATTCTTAATCACAATTCTAATAATCCTAATAGTAAACTGAAATTTCCTAGCGCAATCGACCTGCATAAACTTTTAGTAGCAATGGTTAAACCATTTAACTGTTGGTATTATGAAGTATCTAAAACAGCGCCTCAATATGCTTTGAGGTATTTGTCAGAATCTTGGAAGCGTTGCTTTAGTAAAGTCTCTGGTCAACCTAAATTTAAGAAAAAAGGTAGAGACGATAGTTTCACTTTAGATGGTTCAATTACAGTCGGTTTTAATCAGATTAAATTACCAAGAATTGGATGGATTAAAACTTATGAAATACTGCCAGATAATGTAACTCCTAAATCTGTAACTATAACTAAGGCATCTGATAGATGGTTTATTAGTTTCAAAACAGATACAGAAACTCAAATTACTGAAAAATCAGTAGATGTAGTTGGTGTAGATTTAGGCATAAAATCTTTAGCAACATTATCCACTGGCGAAGTATTTCCTGGTGCTAAATCTTATAGAAAGTTAGAAGCTAAACTTTCTCGGTTGCAATACTTGAACCGAAATAAAGTCAAGTTTTCTAATAACTGGAAGGAAGCACAACTCAAAATAGCTCAATTACACAACACAATAGCAAACATCAGAAAAGATACATTGCATAAACTGACGACTTATTTGGCTAAAAACCACAGTCAAATAGTAATAGAAGACCTTAATGTATCAGGAATGATGGCTAACCATAAACTAGCTAAGGCAGTTGCGGACATGGGTTTTTATGAGTTTCGCAGACAGTTAGATTACAAGTGTGAGTTATACGGTTGTGAGCTAATTATTGTTGATAGATGGTTCCCTAGTTCTAAGACTTGCAGTAGGTGTGGAACTGTTAAAGAGTCTCTGTCTTTGTCAGAGAGAGTATTTAATTGCGAACACTGCAATTTCAGTTGTGATCGAGACTTGAATGCAGCGTTAAATTTAGCTATGGCGGTCAGTTCGACCGTGACAGCCTGTGGACTGGATAACGCCGACGTTGCCAGGAGCGAAGCAGGAATAGAACAGGTTATTTAGAGAAAATCATAGATTTATATAGATAATCATAGGTTTCTAAGAACGGATGTTAAAGGGTTTGACAGTTGGCAGGATTTAATCGCTGATTCTGGGGTGGATGCAATTTATATCGCGACTCCTACTGCCTTAAAAGAAGAAATTGCTGTGGTAGCTGCACAAAGCAAAAAGCACGTTTTAGTGGATAAACCCTTTGTGACGTTAGAGTCTTTGCAAAAGATTACTGTAGCTTGTAGGGAAAATCAAGTTTTGTTTATGGATGCAACCCATTTTGTTCATCATCCCAGGATTGCAACTATTAAGGAAACTATGGAGGAAAGCATTGGTAAGATTCAAGCGATACGAAGTGCTTTCTATTTTCCTGTTAGCGATCGCAATAATATTCGTTTGAATCAAGAATTGGAGCCAACGGGGGCTTTAGGGGACTTGGGTTGGTATAATATGCGGGCAACAGTTGAATTTTTAGCTCCTAACATTAATCTAAGCCAAACTTCAGCTAAAGTTGAACGAGATGCCAAAACTGGGGCGATCGTTCGTGCTTGTGGTATGCTGGCTTTTGATGATGACAGTACCTCGACTTGGGATGCAGGATATACCTCAGGTGCGGTAACGATGGATTTAGTCTTAATTGGCACAAAAGGTATTATTACCCTAGATGATTTTGTGTTAGATTGGGTGAATAGTTCTGTCTTTAAAAATCCTGATCTCAAGGCTGGTTTTTATCTCAAAAATGGTCTAGATACCCGTGCGGATTTCAAATTTATTGAGGTAAAAAGTGAGCAAAGTTCTCAGGTAAAAATGGTCGAAAATTTTGCTGATTTGGTGTTCAATGGTGTTGCTAATTCGGCAACAAATTATTGTCAAGTTAGTGAAAAAACTCAAGCCTTATTAGATGAGCTTTATCGTTGTGTTTAGTTATTAATTTTGTTTTCATTCTCAGGAATTACGAAATAATTGATAATTCAATAATTCAATAACTTAGCTTTATTAGCCTCCCCTTTCAATTAGTGGAATCTTGTTATCTTCATCAACTTCTAAAATAGATTAACTAACTTTAATTTATCATGGAAAATATTACCATTCAAGTTGACCCTGAAATTGCCAAAGGGTACCGAGCAGCAGAACCAGTAGTATCAGTATAAAACAGCGCAGAAACCGGGTTTGTTTTAAATGCCTCAGTGTATAATATCTAACTCCGACAAACCCGGTTTCTTATAACACTCCGAAGCAAGAAACTATGTTTGTTTTAAATGCCTCAGTGTGTAATATCTACCTCCGACAAACCCGGTTTCTTATAACACTCCGAAGCAAGAAACTATGTTTGTTTTAAATGCCTCAGTGTATAATATCTAACTCCGACAAACCCGGTTTCTTATAACACTCCAAAGCAAGAAATTATGTTAATTTCTGAGAATACCTATCAAGAAATATCTCAAACCTTAATTCGTAAAAAATTTGACAAGTATTTATTTCAAAAGACTACAATTTATTTCTGCTCTAAGAAACAAGGTAGAGACAATTAATATTACTGAAAAAATTGAGATTTTTCGATATCCTAAAGATAATAAATTCTTAGAATTAGCCATTTCTGGAAATGCCACTCATATTATCACAGGAGACAAAGATTTATTAGATTTGCATCCTTTTCGAGATATTTTGATTGTTACACCGAGTCAGTTTTTAAATAGTTTTTTATGAAATAAAATTCCAAAAACATGAAAATTGAACGGGTAAAAATAAGGAATGAGAAAATATTTGAATGTAATTCTTGAAAAGGATGCAGATAGCTATTTAGTTGTATCTATTCTGGCATTAAAAGGATGTCATACACAAGCAAAAAGTTCGGATATGTTGCTCACCTAGCTACTTCATTTGACCAGGTATAATACCAATTCACTTTAAGGATGTTATAAATAGTTTCAAACTTTAAAAGTCAAATAATTGCCTGAAACTGTTGTCATATCAAAGTTTTTAGCCTATCAAATCTAACTTGTACGGGTGAATGGCCATTTGCCCCTACTGACTTCTGACTTCCGTGAAACGGTTTAACTCCAGTAACTTTAAGATTAATTCTGTACAGACTTTTACTAGCAGTTAAATAAAGAGTTTTATAGTCATTATTTCCCCATGCTAAATTAGCAACTTTCTCCGGTACAGCAATAATTCCTAGCAATTTTCCCGACGCAGAAAAAACCCAAACTCCTCCTGGTCCGGTGCTATAAATATTTCCCTGTAAATCTACTTTCATTCCATCAGGAACACCTCTTTTATTCGGGTCTTTTAATTCAGCAAAAATTCTTCCATTTTCTAGAGTTCCATCTGACTTAATATCAAAAATACGAATATGACCTTTTTCAGAATCATTAACATAAAGTTTGGTTTCATCAGGAGAAAGAGCAATACCATTAGGGCGAACAAAATCATCAATTAATAGAGTTAATTTACCATCTGGTGCAATTCGATAAACACCATAAAAACCTAATTCTTCTTGTTCTGATTTAATCCCATAAGGAGGGTCAGTAAAATAAATACTACCATCTGATTTGACAACTAAATCATTCGGACTATTCAGACGTTTACCGTTATATTCATCAACAATTGTCACTATTTTTCCATCTTTTTCAGTTCGCGATACTCGACGATTACTATGTTCGCCAGTAATTAATCTTCCTTCTAAATCTAGTGTATTACCATTAGCATTTCCAGAAGGATTACGAAATATCTTGACTTCTTGATTAGGTTGCCATTGATAAATTGTATTTTCAGGAATATCACTAAATAGTAAAAAACCTTTTGGATGCCAAACAGGACCTTCAATAAATTTGAAACCTTCGGCTACTTTTTCTATCTGTGCATCTTTCCCAATAATTTCTTGTAAATTTTCTATTGAGCTAACTTGAATTGATTGGAAACAATTATTTTTACAGACAATACTTCCATGATTTATTTCTTGAGTAATACCAGGGGCAAAGATAGTCACTACTGCTACTAATAAAATAGTCGAACTAACAATCCAAAATTTTCTATTTGACATTTGATTTTTGTGGTTAATTTTGATTGAGGTTATATTTGGATAGACTCTATATTTTACCATTTTAGGGAGTACGAAATAGAGAGTAGAAAAAAATAAAAATAACTGTAGCTCCATCCCCCTAGAAAAGAATTTTAGAGGTGTATAGTTCAAGTCTATTAAAATGAGTTGAAGGGTGATTATACCATTTCTTTGTAACAATGGTTTAAAAATTTTACTATTCGCTCTTTGTAGCTCATTTGTCTGAAATTTGGTGCAATTATTGCTCAGAGTTTATTACACTAACAGGACTTACGCAGACGAACCCAGAAACCCGGTTTCTCGTAGATGCTTATTGTCAAAAACAATGATTTACGGTAGAAACCGGGTTTCTTTGCGTAAGTCATGACTAACTATTCTTATTAAGTACAAATTCATGGAGAAATCCTATCAGTTCTTCATAGGGTTTTAGTCAAAAAATTTAATTTTCCGTGTATCTGTGGCAAAATGCTTGTATTGCTTAAATTCAGGTTTTAGATACTAAACTCCTACTACTTAGAAGTTGTTTGAGAAGTATTGCATAGAACCGATGAATCCTAAAAATTCCCCTGCCCCATTCCTATCCCCCCTGCCCCCCGATGATGCGCTATCCCTTATAAGGAACTCTTGAAACCCTTGTGGGAGAATGGGGAGGATGGGGAGAATGGGGAGGATGGGGAGGAGGGGGGAGGAAGAATTCTGTCTACATTCATAAAAAAGTGTATTGAAAAATACTCTTTTCTCCTGAAAAAGCCGATTCAAGACTTCAACATAACTTGTCTATGTTGTCAAGTTTTATGAAAAGAGAAAGATGTTTGTTTATAAAGCATAGCTTTGAAAGGGGGAATAGGGAATGGGGGTTTCAAAGCCTCTCTCAAAAGCAGGAGAGAGGTTTGGAGAGAGGTTTTTATGAGTTTAAAAACAGCTTTTTAGGGTAGAATTTTTATCAAAATAATAGGGTCTAAAATCCCGCCTTGATTGGCAAAATATTTTTGGAGCGGGGCTCAAATCCCCGTTACAAAAATAACTTCTAACTGCCCCTCCTGGGAGGGGTTAGGGGTGGGTTGACTTCTGACTTCTAACTTCGTTAAGAAAAGTTCCTAGTAACTATCAGTAATTACTCAATAAATAACTACCATGCAAATTCCAACTAATCATACTTCTCTATCCACAACACTCCGTAACCGACGAGAAAAATTAACTAACTTAATTAATTTTCCAGCCATACTTTGGTCGGGAAGTCCTAGTATCCGGAACTTTCCACTTAATACTTTTCCCTTCCGTTCTAGCAGTCATTTTCTTTATTTTGCTGGCCTACCTATTGAAGATGCTGCTATCCGTTTAGAAGCAGGAAAATTAGCACTATTTATGGATAATCCACCGCCAAGTAATCTACTTTGGCATGGAGAAATACCAACACGCGATCGCCTCGCAGAAATTATAGGTGCTGATGCTGCTTTTCCGATGTCAGAATTAAAATCCCACGCCCAAAATTCAGCAACTATTTCTGTACAAAACCCCACTACTAAAATTACACAATCTCAGATTTTAAATCGCGATATTTTTCCTTCTAATAAACCTCAAGAAATTGACTTAGAATTAACTCAAGCAATTATCTCTTTAAGACTTAGCCATGATGATACAGCTTTAACAGAAATCAAACAAGCAGCAGCAGTAACAGTAGAAGCGCATAAAGCAGGAATGGCAGCCACAAAAAATGCTAAATTTGAAGCAAATATCCGCGCTGCAATGGAGAGTATTATTATTTCTCATAACATGACTTGTGCTTACCCTAGTATTGTGACTGTACATGGGGAAGTTTTGCACAATGGAGAATATTATCATCCTCTACAAACAGGAGATTTACTATTAGCAGATGTGGGAGCAGAAACAACTTTAGGTTGGGCAAGTGATGTGACTCGAACTTGGCCGGTTTCTGGTAAATTTT
Source organism: Okeania sp. SIO3I5 (assembly GCF_010672085.1). GTDB lineage: Bacteria > Cyanobacteriota > Cyanobacteriia > Cyanobacteriales > Microcoleaceae > Trichodesmium. The sequence continues at coordinate 60,141 of NZ_JAAHHT010000005.1, read as the reverse complement.
CTCCCACACAAAAAGATATTTATGATGTAGTTTTAGCTGCCCATGATCGCTGCATTTCTCAAATTAAACCAGGTGTAGAATATTTAGATATTCATTTATTAGCAGCTCAAGTTATTGCTGAAGGATTAGTAGATTTAGAAATTTTAAAAGGAAAACCAGAAGACTTAGTAGAAATGGATGCTCATGCCTTATTTTTTCCCCACGGAGTCGGTCATTTATTAGGTTTAGATGTACACGATATGGAAGATTTAGGAGATTTAGCAGGATATGAAATAGGTCGGGAACGTAGTAGTCGTTTTGGTTTAGGTTTTTTGCGATTAAATCGACCTTTAATTCCCGGAATGATAGTTACAATTGAACCTGGTTTTTATCAAGTTCCAGCAATTTTAAATGACTTAGAAATGCAACAAAAATATCAGAATATTGTCAATTGGGAAAAGCTAGAATATTTTTCCGATGTTCGAGGTATTAGGATTGAAGATGACGTTTTAGTTACCACAAAAGGTGCTGAAATTTTGACTCAAGAATTACCAACTAATACAGATGCAATTGAAAATTTAGTGTAAAGATTCAACATTCTTTTGAAAATCGTAGTATAATAACAAAGTAAGCATTCAGCTATTAGTAGTCAGCTCTCAGCCAAAAAATGAATAAAGCAAGAATTCGTTTATCTTATATCACATTTTTAACCCATAAATTGAAGCACAAGAACAAAGAATTTGAGTTCTCAAACCATACAATTCAAACGGTTATAAGCTGATAGCTGTTAGCTGACGTCTGAATACTTACATAACAAAAAATTGGCTATTATTCAGGGTTGGTTTCCATGACAAGAAAATCACTCAGGCAATTAAATAAAAAGACAAACTTTGTGGGGAAAATACCTTTAAAGATTGTCTTAGTTATTCCTTTCCTATTACAAATATCAATTGTAGTCGGATTAATAGGATGGTTATCTTTTCGCAATGGACAGAAAGCTATTAATAAGCTAGCTACTGCATTAAGAAAAGAAGTTGCTGCCCATATCCATGAGCAAGTAGATAACTATTTACAAACTCCTCATTTAATTAATCAATTAAATGCTTATGCTGTCAAGGAAGACAATCTAACTATATTTCCAGCCCGAGGTCAAGGTTTTTTTTGGCAACAAATGAATTTTTTTAAGTCACTTCAATGGATTTATTGCGGCAGTCCTCAACAAGGTGAATTTATCGGAATAACAAGACTAGGAAAAAATGATACTTTGTGGTTAGCTTTGAGTAATGAATGGACTTATTTTTTCCGTGATGAATATGCTCTAGACAGCCAAGGTAATATTACAAATGTAGTTATAGAAAACTCTAAAAAATATGATTCTCGAAATCGTCCCTGGTATAAAGCAGCTGTTAAAGCAGGTAAAGGTACATGGAGTAAAATTTACGAAGACTTTAGCAGTGGAGAACCTATAATTACTGCTGCTTTGCCAGTATATGATGGGCAAAATAATCTCAAAGCAGTATGTGGTGTCGATATGTACTTGTCTCAAGAACTAAGTCAATTCCTAAAAACTCTAGAAATTGGTGATACAGGAGAAGCTTTTATTTTAGACACAACAGGTATTCTAATAGCAAGTTCCATTGCCAAAGTAAAATTAGAAAATAAAGATAGATTAGGAATTCAAAAAGCAGTAGATAGTAATAGTCAATTAATAAGATCAGCAACACAATATTTAACAAAGCAATACAAAAACCTCAGTCAAATTGACACCATAAAACAACTAGATTTTATGATCAATGGCGATCGAATATTTATACAAGTTTCACCCTATGCTGATAATTATGGTCTGAATTGGTTGACAGTAGTAGTCATCCCAGAAAATGAGTTTATGGAACAAATAAATGCTAATACTGCTTCAACTATTCAACTATGTTTTCTAGCATTAGCAGTAGCTTTAGTTTTAGGACTATTAATAGTAAAGTGGGTAACTAAACCGATCAAAAAATTATCAGCAGCTGCTTGCGCAATTTCTCATGGAGAATTAAATCAAAATTTACCAATTCAAGGAGTCAAAGAATTAGTTATTTTAGCTGAATCTTTTAATACAATGACAAAACAGTTAGCAGAATCATTTAGTAATCTAGAAAGAAAAAATCAGCAGTTGCAGCACCTAGACCAACTTAAAGATGAATTTTTAGCAAACACATCCCATGAACTGCGTACCCCACTCAATGGCATGATTGGTATCGCAGAGTCCATGATGGATGGTGCTACAGGTCATGTCTCAGAAGTGCAAAAAAAGAATCTATCAATGATTGTTGGTAGTGGATATCGTTTAGCAAACTTAGTCAATGATATTCTTGACTTTTCCAAACTACGACACCACAACATCGAACTACGAATTTGTTCGGTAGGTATGCGAGAAGTTACTGAAGTAGTTTTCACCTTTTCTCAGATGATGTTACAAGGAAAAGATTTACAGCTTGTTAATGCTATTCCCTCAGACTTCCCTCCTGCAGCAGCAGATGAAAATCGTGTTCAACAAATTCTCCATAATTTGGTGGGAAATGCTATCAAATTTACAGACTTTGGTCTAGTCAAAGTCTCAGCAGAATTAATTGATGTTAATAACAACCAACAAATGGCAATTACCGTCTCCGACACTGGTATTGGCATCCCTGAAGATAAACATGAGGCAATTTTTGCATCTTTTGAACAAGGAGATGGATCTACAGAGCGTCAATATGGTGGTACAGGTTTAGGTTTACCAATCACAAAAAAATTAGTTGAATTACACGGTGGCAATATTTGGGTTAAATCGATTCCTGGTATTGGTTCACAGTTTACTTTTACTCTAAATATTTCAGAGAAACCCGCACAAACTACCCGTGCGGAATATTCTATGAAAAGACAAATTTCTTTGTCGAATACTGATGATTTAGCCAAATCAATTTTAGATGAAACTAATTCAGCGGAATATTCTCTGAAAAGACAAATTTCTTTGTCGAATACTGATGATTTAGCCAAATCAATTTTAGATGAAACTAATTCAGCGGAATATTCTATGAAAAGACAAATCTCTTTGTCGAATACTGATGATTTAGCCAAATCAACTTTAGATGAAACTAATTCAGCGGAATCTTCTGTGAAAAGACAAATTTCTTTGTCGAATACTGATGATTTAGCCAAATCAATTTTAGATGAAACTAATTCAGCGGAATATTCTATGAAAAGACAAATTTCTTTGTCGAATACTGATGATTTAGCCAAATCAATTTTAGATGAAACTAATTCAGCGGAATATTCTCTGAAAAGACAAATTTCTTTGTCGAATACTGATGATTTAGCCAAATCAATTTTAGATGAAACTAATTCAGCGGAATATTCTCTGAAAAGACAAATTTCTTTGTCGAATACTGATGATTTAGCCAAATCAATTTTAGATGAAACTAATTCAAATAAAATAAATCAACCTCAACAATTTCCTCCTGATCCTATTACTCCATTAAGCAACCAAGTAAGTAACCAAGAAGAAGAATTTAAAATTATGATTGTTGATGATGAACCAGTAAATTTAATGGTATTATCTAATCAACTTTCTTTGCATAATTATCAAGTTGTTCAAGCTAATAATGGGCAGGAAGCTTTAGATATTCTCGAGCGTTTTCTACCAGATTTAATTTTATTAGATGTAATGATGCCTGGTATGACTGGTTATGAAGTCACGAAAAGAGTACGCCAAGTCTGGGCGCTTCATCAACTACCAATTATGATGTTAACCGCTAAAAATAGAGTTTCAGATTTAGTCATAGGATTAGAAGTAGGTGCTAATGATTATTTATCTAAACCATTTCAGAAAGAAGAATTATTAGCTCGAATTAAGACACATCTTAATATTAAACAACTCCGCACAGAAAAAGCACATATTCGTCAAGCTTTTGGTCGTTATGTTACGGACGAAGTTGTTTCTAATCTCCTAGAAACGCCAGAAGGTTTAAAACTAGGTGGCGAACGGAAAAAAATTACCATTCTTACTTCCGATCTCCGAGGTTTTACCAGCACTTCCGAAAGATTAGCACCAGAAGAAGTTGTGACTATTCTTAATTTTTATCTTTCCTCTATGGCAGATGTTATTATGTCTTTTCAAGGAACTATAGATGAATTTATGGGTGATGGAATTTTAGTTTTATTTGGGGCACCAAATCCTAGAAAAGATGATGCCAAAAGAGCTATTGCTTGTGCTGTAGCTATGCAGCAAGCAATGAACTTTGTAAATAAACAAATGGAAGCTTGGGGTTTAGTTCCTTTAGAGATGGGAATTGGTATTAATACAGGAGAAGTTGTAGTAGGAAATATTGGTTCTGAGAAACGAACAAAATATGGCGTGGTTGGAAACCAAGTTAACTTAACTTATCGGATTGAATCTTATTCTACTGGTGGTGAAATACTCATTTCTGAAACAACACTTCAAGAGGTAGGAGAGTCACTGTTAAGAATTGATGGGCAAAAATTAGTACAACCAAAAGGAGTTAAACAACCTGTTAATATTTATAATATTGGTGGGATTAGTGGAGAATATAATATCTTTTTACAAAAGGAAGAAGAAATATTTTTAGACTTGACTGAACAAATGCCTGCCCAATATACAATTTTGGAAGGGAAGCACGTTGGAGAAAACCTATTTGGTGGTAGTTTAGTTCAACTTTCTGCTAAAGGAGCATTAGTAAAATCTGATTCACAAGAAACAGACTCTATACCTTCTGTATTTACTAATATTAAAATTAATTTATTTTCCTCTACTAACTCAGAAGTAGTAGGAGAAGATATTTATGCTAAGGTTTTGGATAAACCTGCAGAGTCTGGATACTTTTATATTTTATTTACTTCTAAACCACCAGAATTCAAAGCTTTACTTGACGCCCAATACAGTAAATTAATATCATTTCACGAAAGTCAAAAGCCAAAAGTAAAAAGTTAAAAGTTATTCCTTAACCGTACTTTTTAATTAATAGAAATAGGTGTGAAAATTAAAAATAAAATCAATACTCAGGAGGAGCTAGGAGTCAGGAGTCAGGAGTCAGGAGGAGAAAGAATCATAAAGATGAGCATAGTTATGAAGATAGAAGATTTTTTTATGTCCAATTAAACGGATTTGATATAATACCTAATACCAATTTTATCAATGTTTGCGGCCTTGTTGCATGAAAGTATATAGCTGCCGCACAAGATCCAAGCATATTGACTTCATCAACGAGCGGAAACTGCTGTAACTATTGGACAATAAATAAATCAAACATCAATCTTTGAAATCAAAAAGCTGAAACCTTTACAGGCAAAAGTTTTGAGATTCGAGCTGCCTGCCCTAACTATTGGACAATAAATAAATATCAATAATCGCGATCGCACTCTTTCGCTTTCTCAGCAGAGCAATAACTATTGGACAATAAATAAATGGAACATCAATACAGTGCTTTTCAGTTGAGTAGACCACAAAACTGTTATAGGAGTAATGAGTAAGGAGTAATGAGTAATGAGTAAGGAGTAATGATGTAGGGACGTTAGCATTAATGCTCAAGCAACGTCCGTACGGAGTCAGTATGATTGTGGTTTATTCATCATTAAACCGCTGTAATCGCGAAAAAGAGCGATATAGCTGCGGAATGAATGAAAAGAGAACGCTACTTTCATGCAACAAAGCCAATGTTTGCTACAAATATCTAGAACTGTTTCTAGTAGTTCAGTAGTCAGTAGAAAAAGCTGTTATGATCATTTTTGACTATGAAATAATTCGATTCTGTTTCTAGTGGACTGTTTCATCTTAAATGATGCAATAGGCTTTTTTCTCCCTTACCACCTTGTCTTCCTTGTCCTCCTTGTCTTCCTTGTCTTCCCACAACCTAAAATCTAATGCACAGTTTTAGCTGAAACAGTCCACTAGTAATCAATATTCAGTAGGGGCGATTCGCTTACAGCGGTTTTCATTTCAGTAAACCACAGTAGGGACGTTCCATGGAATGTCCCTACTAGGGAGGATGGGGAGGATGGGGAGGATGGGGAGGATGGGGAGGATGGGGAGGAGGGGGAGGATGGGGAGGAGGGGGAGGATGGGGAGGAGGGGGAGGATGGGGAGGAGGGGGGGGATGGGGAGGATGGGGAGGAGGGGGAGGATGGGGAGGAGGGGGAGGGGATGAGCACAGGTGGGAAGTACAGTAGCTTACTATAACAGTTAAAACTTCTGAAATAACAGTTTATTGCTCTGGGTGAAAAATCTGAAATTTTACCTATGGCGTCTGGAAAAAATTTATAGGTTTAATCTGGTAAGTTCTAGGTTTAAGAAGTTCATCTAATAGCTTATTTTTCTGGAAAAAAATATTTGTGACATATTTTCAAGTGAAATGATATTTATTTAGGGAGATATAAATGAGAATTAAAAAGTTAATTTTAAGTATTCTGACTATTGTAGCGATCGCTTTTATTAGTTTTTCTTTAATTAGTAGTGTAACTCAGCCACAAATTCAAAGTCGTCTGGAGTTATATCAAACAAATTTATTGTTGCACGCTGGGGAATGGGAACCTGAAAACTTAGACAGCCAAAATTTTAATATAGCTAGTAAAGCTTTAATTGGTAATGACTCTGATCAAGCTGGATTAGTACAATACAAAAATGCTCGTGAATCGGCTCAAAAACAACTGGAAAAACAAGAAAATAAATTAAAAAATTTGCTTTTAGAAAAGCCAATATCGGCTGAAATACAACAGTTAAACGATAATATTAATCAGTTAAAAAGCCTAATTGATGAATTCGATATTAATATTGGTATCTTGCAAGCGGAAACAAATCAAATAAATGAAGCTAGGCAAAGTTGGCAAAATTTAACCGAGTCAGAAACAGCAAATCAATCTTTAGGAGAAACAGCAAAAGTTTTAGCAGAAATTTGGGGTAAACCAGCCAAAATTTTACCTAATGCAGAAGCTTTAATTCAACAAAATTTAGATGGATGGTTTCGCTATCGAGCTTTAAAAGAATTATACAAATTACAGGAAAGACAAAAAGCTTTAATGGAACTACAAAACCAGGAACAAGAAATAGCAGAACAAGCAGTATTAAAGTTAGCTATTATTGCTGGTGTACCTGGAATGGGATTAATATTCGGAGTAGGGTTACTGATATTTCTAGGAGTACAATGGTTAATTTATGGAAAGGAATCTTTTTTATTAAAAAATGCCGATTTACCTTGGGAAGTAAGTTGGGATAGTGAAACAATTATACAAGTATTTGTCGTAGGTTTTTTCTTAGTCGGACAAATTATGATTCCTTTGGGATTAGAGATTTTTAAAAGTTTCACAAATTGGCAACCTACAATGATGGGAGTGCGAGTACAAGCGGGGTATATTCTTGGTACTTATATTTTGTTTTCTCTAGGTGGTTTCTTAGTATTGTACTTATCGTTAAAATCATTTTTTCCTTTACCCGAAGGTTGGTTTAAATTTGATTTACGAGGTGGTTGGTTTTTCTGGGGTTTAGGTGGTTATTTTGTAGCTTTGCCAATGGTAATTTTAATATCTCTAATTAATCAACAATTATGGCAAGGTCAAGGTGGCAGTAATCCAATTTTACCTATTGCTTTAAACGGACAAGATGGATTAGCTTTAGCTCTATTTTTTATCACCGCTTCTATCGCTGCACCAGTTTTTGAAGAAATTATGTTTCGCGGATTTTTGTTACCTTCTTTGACAAAATATATGCCTGTGTGGGTAGCAATTATCGCAAGTGGTTTTTTGTTTGCTCTGGCTCATTTGAATATTTCTGAAGTGCTACCTTTAGCAGTTTTAGGAATAATTTTAGGAGTAGTTTACACCAGGTCTCGTAATCTTTTATCTTCTATTTTGTTACATAGTTTATGGAATAGTGGAACATTACTAAGTTTGTATCTTTTGGGGAGTGGAAATTCCTAATATTTAGTGCTTGTTTCACAGACAGAATGTCATTTCAGTTATCAGTTATCAGTTATCAGTAACTCCAACCCACATTCCGCACTTCAATTTGTAACATAAAAATTAGTATAAAATCCGTAGCTCTCAATGGTATTTATACTATGCAAATGATCTCAATTACTTTTTTCGTTGATCAAATTACGAGTCAAAAATTAAGTAGGGGCTTTCCGGCCGGAAAGCCCCTACGACTATTGATTACTCAATCATGGCAGCTATGATTTTCTCCTGAATTCTGTCTCCTGAATTCTGTCTCCTGACTCCTGCTTATATATTACATTTTGTGGTGCGGAATGTGGTTGAGTATTTTAGCGTATTTGATACTTTCCCCGGTTTCTTTACTTTTTTATACCGACACTACCGGATTTGATATGACTTCTGAGTTCTGAGTCCAGAAAGCTGCAAATGTAACTTCTGAGTTCTAACTTCTAAGTTCTGAGTTCACAAAGCAGCTTGCTTGATCGGTGCAAGCAACTCCATGGGTAAATTCAGCATATTTAGAGTAGTTTTCTCTTTTCCCTGACTATTTGGCCCATGATAGTCACTACCACCAGTCATCAATAACCCATAATTTTTGCACAACTCTTTTAAATTTTGCACTTGAGTCGGAGAGTGACAGGGATGAAAAACCTCTAATCCCATCAAACCTGCTTCTACCATTTCCAGCAATACTTCTTCCACTTTTCCCCCACGGAATAGATAAGAATGTGCCCAAACAGGAACCGCCCCACAACTACGCAGTAAATTAATTCCTTCAACTATAGAAAACTTCTCATAATCAACATAAGCAGGTTTATCATCCCCCAACCAACGATCAAAAGCTTCTTGAGGGGATTGCACATAACCCGCTTTAACCAGTGCCATAGCAATATGTGGTCTTCCTGGTGCTATTCCCCCCTCAATTTTCGGCAACTCAATCGGATACCCCAACTTAGCTAAGTTTTCTACTATCAACTGGGCGCGTCGATATCTACCTGCAATGCGATCGCTCAACGGCGTGACTAACTTATTAGCATCTGGATAAAACCCCAGAATATGAAGCGAACAATTATTATGAACTGTGCTTAATTCTACACCAGGTACTATTTCTATGTTGTAGTCAGAAGCAATATTAATTGCTTCATCACAACCAGATAATGTATCGTGATCTGTTATTGCTAATGCTTGCACCCCGCAACTTGCTGCTTTTCTAACCAATTCTGTAGGAGTTAAAGTCCCGTCGGAGTAAGTAGTGTGACAGTGGAGTTCTAACATAAGTTTTTTTTTAACATTAATTAAGTTAACAGTTTTAATAATTTACAGCGGTTTTCATATGAATAAACCACAATGATACTTACTCTTGACTCCTAACTCTTGACTCCTGACTCCTGACTCCTGACTCCTGACTCCTAACAATGAATTTAGTGGTCTACTCAACTGAAAAGCGCTGTAAGCACAAATTTTTAGGGTGATAGCTGATAGCTAATAGCTAATAGCTAGTTAAATATTTATAATATCAACATCGTACCAAATTTCAAAAAGGTATAGCAATCCGCGCTTATGTTGCGGGTAATCAAAAAGTAGATAAAAAAGCCAAAATTCCCATCTATTCCCAGTTACAGCAATGCATGAGGAGCGTGAGGTACAGTGTAACATAGCCTTCAAGACCTCCACAACCTGGAAGGTTGAACTTCCACTCATTACTAACAGGTTTCCAGCTTTTAACAAAAAAACCTTTGTACCTCACGCGCGGGCGTGAAACTGCTGTAAGTGTTCCCTAAAAGCGGTAAAATTTTTATATACAGATAAGATAGGATTGCTATAGTTTTAGCAAATCTGCTGAGAAGGCACTTTACCTAAATTACCGTTCCCGCGAAACCTACAACTTCTCAAAAACTTTTCTGCATTTTCTTGAGCAGATTCAGAGAGTCAGAGATAGGGAGGTTGCATGCAACAGGAGTATAGAACCCCTGAAGGGATCTATGATTGGGAAGTTGGTTCGTGTGGGAGGTGTGAGAGGTGTGGGAGGTGTGGAGAGTGTAGTCCGTACAGGACTCAAAAAATGTAGGGTTGTAAATATTCTAGCTCAGACAATGAATGAACAATGCCTACACAAGCGCTCCCCTACTCCCTTTTTTCTAGAGATATGCTTAGGGGTTCTATAGAGAAGTAAATCAGAATAATTAACAAGGGTGACTCAAAGCAGGCAAAAAAGTTTGTATGAATTACTTAATAACTGAAGTATTACCCAAGCATAGTCTTAATGCTTGGAAATTAGTATAATACTAAATTTGGTTATAAAAAGTTAGTTTGTCCAAACCCTTCTAACCCTTCAGCATAATTGCCTTAGCTTCGCTTCAGAATCTCTCTTTGCCCACGGGATTTAATATACTACTAATTAGTAAAAGTAATGCTACGATCAGAATTGAAACTACTTTTACTTATCCCCACACTCCCCACACTTCCCCACCCAATTAGATATAGCATTCATGCATGAGAAATACTATAAGGGGGGTAAAAAAAAGGATTCAGTATTTCAAACCTTTTACTTTAGTAGAAAGTACGGTTAACTGATGACTGAAATCACTCTTTATTTGTTGTAAAACTATTTATTTATTGTAAATATTTATCAAAATTTGCCTATATCTCTTGAGAAGAGTTATCACATTCATTAACTTTTTTTTATATTTATTGAGGCTGATTATCACATTTATTTGCTACAATGCAGGGAAATATTTCCTACAATGCAGGGAAATATTTGCTACAATGCAGGGAAACTTAAAGTTGAGAAGTATAAAAATATTGTTATATATTTTCAAGATAAGTAAATAGAGGATTGTGTATGTTTTTAATAACTTAGTTTCATTTTTTGTACTCTAAGTAACTTACTTTCCTCCACTGCTTCTATTAGTAAAATTATATCTATATTTATGTGATATAAATCACATTTTTTCTGTATACAAAACTTAACTTTAATGTAACAATATGTATAGTAGGGAAATTTGATTTTCAGCAAACAATATATGGCCATTAATAATGTTAGCACATATACAAAACTTGAGGATTATTCAAGTTCTAGTGTTAGAACTTTAAAATCAATGTCTGGTAACAAACAATTAATCAAATTAGCCGAATATTTAGATGGACTGAGCCAACGAAGTGCTACTGGCAAAGTATTATTAAATAGTCCGGCCAAAGAAGGACAAATCAACCTATTCTACGGTAGATTACTCTATGCTACTAGCCCTATCCACAGAGTAAGGCGTTGGGAACGACGGGTTAGATTGTACTGCCCTGAGTGGCATCCTATAACCTCACAACTACTATCAGATCCAGACAAACCTTGGGAATATTTACTCCTGTATGAAGGAATTACCAAAAATCAAATCACTATTTCTCAAGCAAAAGCAGTCATTCGGACTGTCACCCTAGAAATATTATTTTCCATGAGTCCCTACCCAGAGCTAACACATGAGTGGGAAGGAAACCCTAATAGTAAATCAGAATTATCCCTGGGTTTATCTCTATGTTATCGGGAAATAGAAGCAATTTTAACAAAAATTGCTCATATGCAATATCTATCTCAAAAAGCAGGTGTTGAAAGTTTCAACCTAAACCTGGCGCCTGTTCCTAAAAAACCTATTGCTCCAGAAGCTTTATCAGGTTGGGGTAAATATTTACAGGGCAATCTAACTCTGTGGGATATTGCCTGCAAGCTACAAAAATCAGTATTAGCTGTCAGTAATACTTTACTTCCCTTAATCAACAAAGGGTTAGTACAATTACGAACAATTCCAGATTTACCAGAACCGAATTTCCAATCATCTTTAGTAAAAGCTAATTCTCCAAAAGAGACAGACAAGACTATACCTAAAAAAAAGCAATTAATTGCTTGTATTGATGATAGTGCAGTAATTATTGAAACATTAAAGCAGGTTGTTATATCTGCTGGATATGAGCTGATTGGTATACAAAATCCAATCAAAGGATTTGTGGAAATTGCCAAAAATAAACCAGATTTAATTTTTCTTGATTTAGAAATGCCTGATGTTAATGGTTATACTGTTTATCAATTTTTACGGCAAGCTCCAGTATTTGAAAAAATACCTATAATTATTTTTACCAGTCGGAATAATTTGATAGATCGTAGTCGGGCTAAATTAATTGGCGCTGCTGAATTTTTGAATAAACCTGCTAAACCAGAAGAAATTTTAAAAATTCTTAAAAAACATTTATCTATGTAGTCCAAAATTTTAACTGCTCAAGAATAAGTCAATATTGCTATTGCTATTGCTCATGTCAAATCAATTCAAAATTCAAAATTATTAATTCGCTCATTATAATCTCTGCCTAAAGTCAGAGGCTTGAAATAAGGAAAATATTTTTGATTTTTTCGTTCTCAAGAACGAGAAAAAGAATCCTTAATTAAACAATTATTGAAATTCACTTAGAACCAAAATTTTTGAACTTTGAATGCGTGAATTTTGAATTCAAAAAATGGTCACTAAAATATGTTAATAAATTTAACTACCTATCTAGATTTTTGGGTAGTTCTCTGAAAATCTTAATTTATGGTAGAGGCAGGTTCAACAATTAATAATTAATAATTAATAATTACCTCTCCTTGAAAAGAATAAGATTGACGAATGATGAAAATTTTTTCTTGTTTCTCCTTTAAATTGAGAGGCTTTAAACCTTAATTATTCGGTAAACTAAGTCAGAAGTCAGAAGTGAGAAGTGAGAAGTTAGATAGGGGGGAGTCGTCGGATTGGTACAGAAATTATCAATTATTTGCTTCTTATACCCTATGCCCTATTTACTATTCTCTATGCCCTATTTACTATTCTCTATTCCCTCTTTTCTATAAACATCTTCAATCATCAAAAATAAAATCAATTATCTTACAGAAATTATTAATTATTTACTCTTAATTCCCTATTCCTTATTCCCGATTTTATGGAGATGTGTAATAACTAATTAAAAGACGGGATTGTACAATCAAAATAATTTTGATTGAGAAAACTACTACTATTTGCTCCTTTCAAGAAAATAGTATTGAATCACCTACTTGACTTTTGCTGAGAATATTGCTACTTAGTTTTAGTTTACTAAATCAACCAACCTTAAAAGCAAAATTAAATCAGAGAAGCAAGAAAAGTTGTTCACTGAAATATAACCGAGTAATTACTATGGTTTTGTGAAGAAAAATAAACTTTTAGAAAAATATTAAAGAGTAGCAAGCATTAGGAATTATTATTAAATTAGTTTTGACAGTGGAAAGATAAGCAATGGCAAAGGGAAGTGTTTTAATCGTAGAAGATAGTCCAACAGAAGCTACTATTCTGACTGACTGTTTGAAAAAATCAGGATATGATGTCTTGAATGTAACTACAGCAGAAGCAGCTAAAGCTATCTTGGTGCAACAAAATTTTGATGCAATATTAATGGATGTTGTATTACCTGGTCAAAGTGGTTATAGTTTGTGTAGAGAACTAAAAAATCAAGAAAATACAGCAAATATTCCAATTATTATTTGTTCTAGTAAATCAGAGAAAATAGATCAAAAGTGGGGTATGAAGCAGGGTGCATCTGCTTATGTTACTAAACCAGTTGATCGAGATGAACTTGTGGCAACATTAGAAAAATTGGTTGTTTGAAAAATACGCTACGCGGAATTCAAAATTCAAAATTCAAAATTCAAATGTATTAGTTAGTAAGGCTTTTAAGATGCATGTAACTGGTCAGTTATTTCTGCCATCCTGCACTAGGTATAGCACTTAACTGGGAACAGTTGGAAAAACATTTCCTAGTCTGAGATTCATCATCAGTTTATGTTCTAACCAATTCTTTCTTAGCTATATTTAATGACTAAAATGTTAAAAAAAGCCAATGGCAAAACAACCATTATTAAATAGTAATCAACAATTTATATCTCTAAAAGTTACTAAGACTTTAGAGGTTATACTGTCTACCCGTGAGCTGGATGAAGTGATTACTTTAGATTACAGAACAATCTTACAAATCCCGGGGATGCCAAGTGTAGTTGCAGGAGTATTTCAATGGCAAGGAGAAATTCTCTGGTCGATCGATCTTGCTTATTTGATGGGTTTTGAACCTTTGCTTTCTACTGGATACTATCAGCAAAAACTTCGGGTAGTGAAAGTAAAATTTCGAGATAGTTATCTGGGTATTTTAGTGCAAAAAGTAGGTAACTTAATCGATGTTGAAAGCCAAGAAATTAGTGCAACAAAAAATCATAAAACAAATTCTCTTGTTGAAAAATTTATTCAGGGAACTTGCACGAATTCAGCAGGAGAAGAAAAGATGATTTTAGATATTGAAGCAATTATCGAATACATAGAAAAATGAATTGAGAATTCAGGAGACAGGAGAAAGGAGTCAGGAGTCAGAATTTGTTTTTGCAATGGAGTTAACAAATTTAGAATTCAGAATCAAAAAATTAGTTACATCCATGAATTAATTCCTCATTAACCATAAGTAATAAAATTATGACACAGACACGTTTTAGAAAAACAAACCAACAAGATAATAGAGTGCCAAATCAAGCTAAAGATTACAATCAAAAATCTCATCAAGAAACTGCAGAATCTGAATCAAATAATGAAGAAGTGAAAATTGTGCCAGTAGAAGTGTGGCAGCCAAATACTAACCAAACATCTTCTTCACAAAGCTCTCTAGGTTTAAAAGCAAAAACTAATGCTTTAGCAGAAGATTTAGCAGTATTACGCTCTAATATTGATGTCAGAATTAATCAACTTCAATCATTAATAGAAACAGAAGGAGCAGCAGCAGAAAGAGCCGAATTATTAAACCAAATAACTTCTAATATTCGGGAATCTCTTAACGTTGAAGATATCTTTAAAACTGTTGTGGAAGATGCCAGAGCTGCTTTACAAACAGACAGGATTGTAGTATATGAATTTGATAAAAATTGGCAAGGTACAGTTATTGCCGAATCAGTAGATGTGAAATGGCCAGAATCTCTGGGAGCTGAAATAACTGACCCTTGTTTTGCCGATCGCTACGTAGAATTTTATAAAAAAGGGCGAGTCAGGGCGATCGCTGATATTTACGAAGCGGGATTAACAGAATGTCACATTGGTCAACTTGAACCCTTTGCCGTTAGAGCCAACTTAGTCGCTCCCATTCTTGCCAATGGAGAATTAATGGGTTTATTAATAGCGCATCATTGTGCTGAACCCCGACAATGGATAGAATCAGAAATAGAATTTTTCCAGCAATTGGCAATTCAACTGGGTTATGCTGTAGACCAAGCGTTACTTTTAGAAAAACAACGGGTAGCTACTCAACAAGCTCAAAAATTAAATCAAATTAATGCCGAAATTCGTAAATCTCTGAATCTGAAAGACATATTAGTTGCTGCAGTCGAACAAACCCGCAGTGCTTTAAATTCAGACCGAGTAGTAGTCTACGAATTTGATAGCGATTGGAAAGGCACAGTTATTGCTGAATCAGTTGATAGTAACTGGCCAAAAGCTTTGGGAGCAAAAATTGCTGACCCCTGTTTTGCCGATCGCTATGTACAACCCTATCAACAAGGACGAGTTAAAGCTACAGAAAATGTTTATGAAGCGGGATTAACTGATTGTCATATCCGTCAACTGGAACCTTTTGAGGTCAAAGCTAATTTAGTTGCTCCCATTGTAGTAGAGAAAAAACTGCAAGGTCTGTTAATTGCTCATCAATGTTCTGGTCCCAGAGCTTGGACAGAATTAGAAATAGATTTGATGGGGAAAGTTGGTGTTCAAGTTGGGTATGCTCTAGACCAAGCATACCTATTAGAAAGCCAACAAGCTGTAGCGAAACAAGCTCGATTATTAAATGAAATTTCCAACAGTCTGCGGAGTACCACGAATACTGAAGAAGTTTTTGATACTGTTATTGAAGAAGCTCGTAATGCTCTGGGAGCAGAACGCACGATTATCTATCGGTTTGATGCAGATATGGTGGGTACAGTGGTAGCAGAATCAGTTGGTCAGGGTTGGACAGCAACTCTAGGTCAGAAAATAGCCGATCCTTGCTTTGCCAAAAATTTTAAACCTTATCTGCGGGGGCAAATTAGCACAATTGAAAATATTAAAGCATCTGGGATAGCTGAGTGTCACTTTAAACTATTAGAACCCTTTGAAGTTAAAGCCAATATTGTTGCTCCAATTCTAGTAGAAGCACAACTGTATGGTTTATTGATTATTCATCAATGTTCTCGACCTCGAAGTTGGCAAGAATCAGAAATCAACTTTGTTAAACAGTTATCTACCCAACTCAGCACTGCCTTAGAACAAAAAAGACTTTTAGAACAGCAAAAAGTCGCGACTGAACAAGCACGACGTTTGAATGAAATTAGTTCGATGATTCGGGAATCTTTGAACGAACAGGATATTTTTAACACTGTAGTGGTGGAGACTCGTCAAGTGTTAGCAGCAGATCGAGTGATGATTTATAAGTTAGATGATGACTACAATGGTACTGTTGTAGCTGAATCAGTAGATAGTATGTGGCCTGCTGCTCTGGATAGTAAGCTAGACAGTAAATGTTTTAAGGAACATCATATTAAAGCTTATCTGCGAGGACGAATTAAGGTATTTAATAATCTGCACGATCCCTCCCAAACTATGATTGATGATGCTAAGAATACCGAATGTTATTTAAAAGATGCTGAACCTCTAGAAATTAAAGCGACTTTGACAGCTCCAATTATTGTTGAGAAAAAGCTGTATGGTTTCTTTGTGACTAATCAATGTTCTGCTCCCCGGAACTGGAAAGACTCGGAAGTTGATTTCATTAAGCAATTAGCAACTCAAATTGGTTTTGCAGTCGAACAGGAAAATCTGATACAACAACAAAGGACGAGTGTTGAACAGTCAAAAAAACTGAATCAAATCAGCTTAAGGATTCGGGAATCTCTTGATATCGAACGCATTTTCCGTACCGGAGTAGAAGAAGGACTAAAATTAATAGAAGCTGACCGGGTGGTAGTTTATCGCTTTGATGAAGACTGGGATGGCAAGATTATTAGTGAAGCGGTAAGACAGGGGTATATCAATATTGCAGAGATGGAAACTGAGGTAACTTGTTTTCCAGCAGATTATGTGGAACCCTATCGTCAAGGAAGGGTACAGGTTACACCAGATGTGAGTAAGGCAGGTTTGACAGCTTGCCATGAAGAACAATTAGGAAAATGGCAGGTTAAGGCGAATATGGTGGCTCCGATTTTGGTGAACCAAACTTTATATGGTTTATTGGGTGTGCATCAATGTTCTGAAACTCGCAACTGGTTAGAGTCAGATGTTGAGGTGTTTAAGCAGGTGGCTTTACAGATCGGGTATGCTCTCGATCAGGCGATTTTATTACAAGAAATTGAACAAGCTCGTCAAAAAGCTGAAAGTATATCTATTGAACAGCAACAGCAAAAAGAATTATTAGAAAATCAGATCGAAAAGTTTTTGGCAGAAATCGAAAATTCTTTTGATGGGGATTTGACAGTGCGAGCTGGTGTAACAACTGGGGTAATGGGAACTGTGGCTGATTTCTTTAATGCCACGATTGAAAACTTGCAGCAGTTGGTATTGCAGGTGCAGTCGGCAACAAATGTTGTGAGTTCGACAACGGAAGGGAATGAAACAGAAATTAAAAAGTTGTCTGGTGAAGCTCAACGTCAAGCTGAAGCAATAGCTAATGCTCTCCAACAAATTCAGGTGATGACTAATTCTGTGAAGGCAGTGGTAGCTAATGCTCAACAAGCAGAAACTAAGGTGCAGCAGGCAAATCAGATTCTCCAAACGAGTGATGCTGCCATGAACAAGACTGTGGATGGGATTGTGGGAATTCAGAAAACAGTGGAAGCAACTGCTCGGAAGGTGAAGAGTTTAGGAGAAACTTCTAAGAAGATTTCCCGGGTACTGAGTTTGATTAATGATTTGGCAAATCAAACAAATGTTTTGGCTTTGAATGCTTCGGTAGAGGCAACCAGAGCGGGGCAAGATGATCAAGGGTTTGCTACGGTTGCTAGTGAAGTACGTTCTCTAGCGGAACAGTCAGCTACTGCTACTCAGGAAATAGAACAAATTGTTGAGGAACTTCAATCTGGCACTACTGAAGTTATTAAAGCTATGGTAGTCGGACGAAAGCGAGTCATGCTTGGTACTCAGTTAGTTAAAGGAGCGCGACAAACTTTGACAGATGTGTTGGATGTGAGCGGACAAATTAGTGAGTTGGTAGGGGAGATTACTGTTTCTGCTACTACTCAAGCTGATACTTCTAGCGCACTGTCAAAGACAATTCAGGAAGTGGCAGCGATCGCTAATCAAACTTCTGAGCAATCTATGACTGTGGTGAATTCTTTTGATAAGTTACTAGCAGTTGCTGGAGAGTTAGAAAAGAATGTTGCTGAGTTTAAGGTGAATTAGAATTTGTAGGGCGTAGGTTGGGTTGAGGAATACCGAAACCCAACAACCATAAGGCTCACACGGATTATGCCACGGATATACGGATTAAGCTGTTAGTTCAGTAGGGCGTAGGTTGGGTTGAGGAATACCGAAGCCCAACAACCATAAGGCTCACACGGATTATGCCACGGATATACGGATTAAGTTGTTAGTTCAGTAGGGCGTAGGTTGGGTTGAGGAATACCGAAGCCCAACAACCATAAGGCTCACACGGATTATGCCACGGATATACGGATTAAGTTGTTAGTTCAGTAGGGCGTAGGTTGGGTTGAGGAATACCGAAGCCCAACAACCATAAGGCTCACACGGATTATGCCACGGATATACGGATTAAGTTGTTAGTTCAGCAAGACGTAGTAAGGCGTAGGTTGGGTTGAGGAACGTTAGCGGAGCTGATCCGTTAGGATCAACCCAACAACCATAACGCTCACACGGATTATGCCACGGATGTACGGATTAAGTTGTTAGTTCAGTAGGGTGGGTGGCAACGCACCAGCATCCCTAGGGTTTGTAACTGTTGGCTAAAATCTGGTATGATCTATAAAAATCTGGGATTATCTGTTTTATGCTACGAGGATTCATGGGCTGAACTGCACCCAAATAAGCAGCAAAAAACGCTGATGGCTAAACACGCGGGTGTTCAGTCAGGGATTATTTTTGAATTTTGAATTTTGAATTTTGAATTGTTCTATGTAAACCCGGAGAGAAATTTTTCATAAAATTTCTGAGACTACCTGATTAATTCATAGATAATTATTCAAAAAGGTCTAACTATGAAAATCAGTGCAAAATTCCACACTGCCGCATTTATTGATGCTGGGCTAGAAAACTACCAGCAACTAATTGAGGGCATTCTCCCAGAAGTCCAAGCATTCCGACTCGACGAGGCTACTGATGGCTTTCTGCAAATCCACCAAATTTTACAGCAGCATCCAGAGCTAAAAATTGTTCACATTATTTCCCACGGAAGTCCTGGTTGTTTGTATTTGGGTAACAGTCAACTTAGTTTAGATACTTTCGGACGTTACCAGGCTCAATTAGAGGAGTGGCAAATTGATAATCTGCTACTTTATGGTTGTAATGTTGCTGCCGGGGATGCGGGTGCTGAGTTTGTGAGTAAGTTGCGAGGTTTGACAGGGGCAGAAATTGCAGCTTCTCAAACTTTAACGGGAAATGCAACTAAAGGTGGAAATTGGGAGTTAGAGGTTACTACGGGTAAGATGCAGTCGGTTTTGGCGTTGTTGCCGGAAGTCAGGAAGGGATATGCTTATGTTTTAAATCCAAAGCCAAAATTAGAATGGGCTGAAGAAATAGGCGGTAGCGGATTTGATGAAGGCTGGGGGATAGCCACCGATAGCAATGATAACGTCTTGGTTACGGGGAGCTTTCAAAATAGCATCAACATCAACGGAAATACCATACAAAGTAATGGCGGTTCTGATAGCTATGTAGCAAAATTCCTCAGCGATGGTACATTAGACTGGACTACAGAAATTGGTGGCAGCGGTTATGAATGGGGTCAGAAAATAGCTACAGACAGTAATGGTAATATCTTTGCCATTGGCAATTTTGAAAACAGTGTCCAGATCGGCGGAATCAGCGGAGGTGGAACTGGCCTGAGCAGTAATGGTGGTATAGATGCCTATCTAGTCAAATTTTTCAGCGACGGAACATTAGACTGGGCTAAAGAAATCGGTGGTAGTGGTTATGATACTGGCCATGATATAGCTATAGATAGCAGCGACAACGTATTGGTAACTGGCTCTTTTGAAGACGAAATGAATATCGGAATCAATAGTCATGGCAACAAAGATGCCTATGTAGCTAAATTTCTCAACGATGGCACATTAGAGTGGGCTAGAGAGATAGGTGGTCTCGATAGTGACGAGGGCCGGGGCATAGCTACTGACAGCAACGATAATGTTTTGATTACTGGCTATTTTGAAAAGGACATTAACATTGGTGCTATTCCCAGCGCTGTTCAATATGGCTTTAACACCTATGTAGCCAAGCTCGACAGCGATGGTGATGTAGAATGGGCTAAAAATATTGGTGGTGGTAGGGGTGACTTAGGCATTGGGATAACTACCGACATTGATGATAACGTCCTAGTTACGGGTCGTTTGATCGGTGACATGGATATCTACAAAGATAACACCATTGACCTTACCAGTAATGGTGCTCAGGATAGCTATGTAGTCAAGCTCAACGACGACGGCGATTTAGAATGGAAAGAACAAATCGGCAGCATTGATCGTGATGGTGGCTATGATATAGCGACTGATAGTCTTGGCAATGTCTTGGTAACAGGCTATTTCTCAAACAGTGACATTAACATTGATCAAAATAGCACGAATGACCTGACTAATAATGGTAGGAGGGATGGCTATGTAGTTAAATTCAGCAGTAACAGTAATTTAGTCTGGGCTGAGGAAATAGGTAGCAGCGGTCTTGACCATGGCTGGGGGATAGCTACTGATAGTAAGGACAACGTTTTGGTAACAGGCTCTTTCTCAGACAATAACATTAACATTGATCAAAATAACACGAATGACCTGACTAATAATGGTAGGAGGGATGGCTATGTAGTTAAATTCTCTGAATGCCAAGCCTTACAGGGCACTGCCAGCTCAGAAACAATAGACGGTTCCGACTGCGATGACACCATCTCCAGTTTCGGCGGTAACGACACTATATTCGGCAACGACGGCAATGATGAAGCCAGCGGTGGCAGAGGCGACGACAACTTATCTGGAGGCAACGGCAGCGACACCCTTAACGGCGATGGTGGCAACGATACTCTCCTGGGAGAAGCAGACAACGACATTCTGATAGCAGGTCCTGGAAACGACTTCCTCGAAGGAGGTTCGGGCAACGATACTCTTAACGGAGGCAACGGCAGCGACACCCTTAACGGCGATGGTGGCAACGATACTCTCAAAGGAGAAAATGGTAGAGATATTCTAGACGGCGGTGTTGGAAACGACCTCCTGGAAGGAGACAGGGGGAACGACACTCTAAAAGGAGACAGGGGTAGTGATACTCTCAAAGGAGACAGGGGTAACGATATTCTGACAGGAAATCGGGGTAACGACCTCTTAGAAGGGGGTACAAGCAACGATACCCTTAAAGGAGACAGGGGTAACGATACTCTCAAAGGAGAAAATGGTAAGGATATTCTAGACGGCGGTGTTGGAAACGACCTCCTGGACGGCGGTAACAAAAGTGATACCCTAGAAGGAAACAAAGGTAAGGATACTCTCCTGGGAGGAAAAGGCAACGATATTCTGACAGGTGGTTCAGGAAACGACAGTCTCGATGGCGGTGACAATAACGACACCCTTAAAGGAAACAGAGGTAACGATACTCTCCTGGGAGGAAAAGGCAACGATATTCTTGACGGCGGTGTTGGAAACGATCTCCTCAACGGCGGTAATAGCAGGGATAGTCTGACAGGTGGTGAAGGTAACGATACTCTTAATGGAGAAAATGGTAAGGATACTCTAGACGGCGGTGTTGGAGACGACCTCCTCAGCGGTGGCGATCGCGAGGATAGTCTCGTAGGTAGCGACGGTAAGGACACCCTTAATGGAGGAAAGGGTAACGATATTCTGACAGGTGGTTTAGGAAACGACAGTCTCGACGGCGGTGACAATAACGACACCCTTAATGGAGACAGAGGTAACGATACTCTCCTGGGAGGAAACGGCAACGATGTTCTTGACGGCGGTGTTGGAGACGACCTCCTCAACGGCGGTAATAGCAGGGATAGTCTGACAGGTGGTGAAGGTAAGGATACTCTTAATGGAGAAAATGGTAAGGATACTCTAGACGGCGGTATTGGAGATGACCTCCTGGACGGTGGCGATCGCAAGGATAGTCTGATAGGTGGTGAAGGTAACGATACTCTTAATGGAGGAAAAGGCAACGATATTCTGGAAGGGGGTGTTGGAGACGACCTCCTGGATGGGGGTGTTGGCAAGGATAGTCTTTACGGCAATGCAGGCAACGATACCTTTGTGTTAGCACCGGGAATGGGTAAAGATACTATCTTCGATTTTGAGGATGGATCTGATTTGATTAAGTTAGAAGGAGGTCTGACTTTTGGGGGTCTGACTATTCAGAATTCAGGGGGTTCTACTTTGATTAAGGACACCGCTAGTGGGGAAAAGTTGGCTATTTTGGACGGAGTCGATCATAACTCCATCGATACGATTGATTTTATTTAGCATCGTTTTGATATAAACAGGACTTACGCAGGTGAATCCAGAAACCCGGTCTCGTAAACATCTATTGCTCAAAACAATGATTTATCGTAGAAACCGGGTTTCTTTGCGTAAGTGCTACAGCGCTTTTCTTTCTTGATGAACCACATCGTCACAACCAAAACCCTGTAGAGACGTTCCATGGAACATCCCTACTGTGTTCTACTCAACTCAAAAGCGCTGTAATAAAGTCAGGACTTACGCAAAATATGAAAATATACACCAGATGTAGGGGCGAATGGCATTCGCCCTCCTAGGAATAGCGTGTTGTCTAAAAATTTGCGTAAGTCCTGAAAGTATAATATCATGTCCGGATCAGAGCGTGATAGAACGACCTTCCGCTTACGCGACCAAAAAACTTTTTCCTCCTTATACATTCAAACTCTCTTCTCTTCCCTCATTTCTCCTGTACGGGCGTTAACGATAGTTATGCGAAGCAAACGGCCGGAAAGCCCCTACGACTCCTGACTCCTCCTTCCTTATTTATAACTATTCAACCGGACATGATATAAAGCACAGTCGTCCGCAGCGACGAAGTGAAAGCAATCTCAGGAATTTAGGAGATTGCTTCTTTCTATTCCGTTCCAGTCGCAATGATTTATATCATGTCCGTTGGTATCGTTTGTATAAAAATTGGGGAAATATTTACCGTCATGTAAGGTTTTTCCTTCTCTTGTAGGGGCGAACGGCCATTCGCCCCTACTTCTTCCTTACCTTCTCTATACAATACCGATGCTACCGGACATGATATTACAGCAGTTTTCAGATCAATGAACCACATAAAAAAAAACGATAACCTTGTAGGGACGTTGCATACAACGTCCCTACTTTTTGGTTGATTAATGTTACTTGATATAAGGGCGAATGGCCATTCGCCCCTACTCCTGACTCCTGATCTCAAATCCGCTTGGTTAGCTATAATATTATCTCCTAAACTATTTGCGTAGTGCTATAATATCAGGACTTACGCAGAACCACTATATATAGGGCGAATGCCATTCGCCCCTACAGATGGTGTATAATTTCGTGTTTTGCGTAAGTCCTGAAGATATAATCAAGACTTACACAAATTCTTAGACAATATGCTATCCCTAGGGGAGAACGCCATTCATCCCTACTAAATATGTCGGTTCTGAGTAAGTCCTGTATAATATAAAAGCGAGAAAATTTACTCTCTATTCCCTATTCCCTATTCCCTATGATTGAAATTGATAATCAAGCTTACGAATTTTTTGTAGAAGAAACTACTGAATTACTGCAAACTCTTGAGGAAGGATTAATTAATATTTCTCAAGAGCATGAACTGCAAACACTTCATAAATTAATGCGGGCAGCTCATTCAATTAAAGGTGGTGCCGCTTGTCTTGGTTTCATGGGAATTAAAACAATTGCCCATGACTTAGAAAATGGTATTAGAGCTCTTTATCAGGAAAATACTGTTTTTGACTTGGAGTTAGAGAATCTACTGCTACAAGCTTTTGACTGTTTGCAATCGCCTACTACAAAACAAATTGAAACAGGTAACTATGATGAAAATACAGCTCTTACTAAGGCGAAGCAAGTTTTTGAGCAGTTGGAAAATAAACTTGGGCATTCCCTAGAGGAAGCAGCAGAGTTTCCAGAAGTACCAATGGAACAGGGTGATATGGCTAAATTTCTGTTTACAGAGGAAATACCTTCTGGTTTGCACCGTTGGGAAAATTTGTTATCTGGAAAGAATATTTCCGAGACTGGTTTATCCCTTCAAGATGAGTTGCACAGACAAGCAGAAGTTTTTGCGACTTTGGGCACAATGCTGAATTTGCCTGGGTTTACTTCTATTGCTAAAACTACAATTAAAGCGCTAGAGGTAAATCCGAAATATACGGCAAAAATAGGTCAACTAGCTTTAGCAGATTTTTGGGCAGGACAAAAAGCAGTATTAGAAGGCGATCGCGCTCAAGGTGGAAAACCAAATCCGACATTAGTCAAATTGACGCGCCCGCTCAAACCTAAAAAAGCTGTCGCAACTACTAAGCAGAAACAAGTCGATCAAGCTACTGAAAAATCCGATGTTGCTAATCAAAATCAAGGTAAAAAAGCAGAAGCAAATAACACAACTAAAACTCAAAAGTCTAAGACTGCGACAACATCAGTAAATATCTCTGAGCAAAAAGATTCTGCACCAGAAGTTACTCAAAATTCCCAGGTAGAAAAAGTAAATAAATCTACTGAAAAATCCAACGTTGCTAATCAAAAAAAAGGTCAAAAAACAGCAGCAAATAACATAACTAAAACTCAAAATTCTCAGACTGCAACAACATCAGTAAATGTCTCTGAGCAAAAAGATTCTGCACCAGAAGTCACTCAAAATTCCCAGGCAGAAAAAGTAAATCAAGTCACTAAAAAATCTAACGTTGCCAATCAAAATCAAGGTCAAAAAGCACAGATAACAAATACAACTAAAACTCCAACTTCTAATTCTGAGCAAGAAGAATCTGTAACAGAAATCACTCACAATCCAAAGCAAATTGAGCAAAAATCTAACAGTTCTCAATCCCAGTCTACTTTAGGTATTAGGATAGACCTTAAACGGCTAGAAATGTTGAATAATTTAGTAGGAGAATTAGCCACTCAAGATAATAGTTTTATTCTCCAAAATCAACAAACTCAAGCTTCAATAGAAACTTTAGACAAAGGATGGCAAAGATTTCAGCAATTAATTATGAATCTCCAAGATATTACCGCCTTTTCTGAGAAACTCAAAAAATCATCAAATCCTCAAAATCAAAAACTAGCATCTCTACTAAATATAATTCCAAATCTTACAGAAGAAATTTCTCAAATAGGAGAAGCAGTAGACGATATTAAACTATTACATCAGCAAACTCAACAAGTTGTCAAAAAAAGGCAACAAACCTTACAACAAATACAAAGTCATCTTAATAAAACTCGAATGTTACCTGTGGAATCATTATTTAATAGATTCCCCAGAATGATTAGAGATTTATCAGTGGAAAAGCAAAAACAGGTAAAACTAGAATTAGTTGGGATGAATACTATGTTAGACAAAGCAGTTTTAGAGAAATTATATGACCCCATAGTTCATATACTGAGAAATGCTTTCGATCATGGTATTGAACCTGTAGAAATAAGACAAGTTAATGGTAAATCAGAGGTAGGAATAATTACTATCAAATCTTATTATCAAGGAAATTATACTTATATTGAAATTCAAGATGATGGTGGAGGTATAGATGTTGAAAAAATTCGGAATAAAGCTATAGTTAAGCAACTGATTTCTGCTAGTGAAGCCACAAAATTATCAACCAAACAGTTATATCAATTCTTATTTTATCCTGACTTTTCAACTAAAGAAAAAGTGAGCGATTTGTCAGGAAGAGGAGTGGGGTTAGATGCAGTATTGCGTCAAATCGAAGCATTAAAAGGTAATATTACTATTCAATCAGAAATCGGTAAAGGTACAAGATTTCTTCTCAGATTACCTTGGACTTTAACAATTACAAAATTATTAGTTTTTCGTATAAAAAACAATTTATTTGCGATTCCGCTAGATATTTTAGCAACGATTGTTTATGCAGAGCCAAGTGAGATTAAATCAAATAAAAAAGGGGAAGAAACTTATACTTGGCAAGGCAAAAAAGTATCAATAGCACCATCAATTGTATCAGATTATAATTATCCAATAGTGTTAGAAAATATCCAGCAAAAAGCTCTTGAATTTGGCAAAAATCCTTATGGTAAAAGCTCTCAAGGCAAAGTAATGTTGTTATTAATTTCTGAAGATACAGATACAATTGCCATCAAGATTGAACAAATATTAATGGAACAAAATTTGACGATTAAACCTTTTAGCAAAGTTTTAACAGCACCATCATATTTTTATGGTTGCACAATCTTAGGAGATGGCAGTTTAGTACCAGTTATTGACGGAATTAAATTATTAGAAAAAACATTACAACAGGGAGAATCAAATACTCATAAATTGCCTGGTATTCAGAAGAAATCTCAACAGTCTGCTTTGTCTAAATTAACAACTATTTTAGTAATAGATGATTCTTTAACTACTCGTCAAACTATTTCTCAAACTTTACAGAAATCAGGATATAATGTGGTGCAAGCTAAAGATGCTAAAGAAGGATTAGTAAAGCTACAACGAAATGCTCAAATTCAGGCTATTATTTGTGATGTGGAAATGCCAGAAATGAATGGTTTTGAGTTCCTTAGTCGTTGTCGTAAACAATATTCTCAGGAGGAAATGCCTGTATTAATGTTAACATCTCGTGCGAGTCAGCCGTATCGTCAGTTAGCTAAACAGTTGGGTGCAAATGACTATTTAACTAAACCTTATTTAGACCAAGATTTAATTAATAGTTTACAAAAATATTTGAGTAATTAATGTAAGTATTCAACATTGTTTAATTTTGCAGATCAGCAGTTCCATTCTGTTCCATTAAGGTTTTTTTGTTATTATCTATTGTTTTCGGAAAGGAAAAATAAATAAGCATTTGAGCTGTCAATTTTGGCTCTTTCTGGTATCCAAATTTGTTTGGATACCAGCTTTTAAAAGACCTGTGTATTGATGGTATTTATCTCAAGTGTCATAAGTTTCACCTCTTCTTCTTCTATAATTGTACAAAGGAACATCTTTTGCACCTGCTAAATATAGGTTTTCTTCTTTTGTTACCAGTCTTGATTTAGCGTTTTTTTGATGGTATTTTTCCCATTTTATAGCTAAATTTATATCAGATAAAACTTGCCATTCAGTCCCCAAATCATCAATTTTTGTATAGACTGTTATCTCATTAATATTGGATTCTTCATATTTTAACAAATCTGACATCAAAACATGCATTGGAATGATATGATCTGTATGAACATTAAAGGCATCTTTTTTCGCTAAATCAAGTAATTCTGGTTTTTCTTTTAAAGCTTGATTTCTAAATATTTTAATCTGTTCCCTAACTTCATACCTAAAGGCTGCCAACACATCTTTCTTATTATTTTTTTCTGGTTCATTTAAAGCTTTTCTATATGAGTAAGGCTCCCATTCTCCATCCTTATTTTTATAATTAAATGCACTATATTTTCCGCAAGAATCAAGAGCTATTTTTATCTGGGGATAATCGGACATTGAAATGTGCGATCGCCGTCGCAACAAAATCCATTTTCCTAGTAAATATTCAGGTGAATTTTCTTTAAGAATTTTTCCTGGTGGGGTGCTAGTCAAAACATCTCTACACATTTTTGTCAACTCAGATTTATTTTTCAAATCTCCATAGTAATCATATTTTTTTCTCACTGAAACCTCCTCAAATCTCACGCAACCTTAACTGGTTTGTATAATTTAGTATATCTAGTGAAGCCCACATTCAGAAGGTTATAATAGCTGAATGCTTACTTTTACACTATTCTATTAGTAAATTAATCAATTCTTGTATCTAAAAATGTCACAACAATTTTCCCCGGAACCTATACTTGAAATTACTGTCCAAGAGCTAGGAAGTCGCCTAATAGATGGTATTCCTGAAAATTTACAATTAGTAGATGTTCGAGAGCCACAAGAAGTAGAAATAGCCTTCATCAAAGGTTTTAAAGTTTTACCCTTAAGTCAGTTTCCGGAATGGTCAGATCAAATTCATGTCCATTTAGACTCCGATCGCGAAACCTTAGTCTTGTGCCACCATGGAATGCGTTCAGCTCAAATGTGCCAATGGTTGAAGAGTCAGGGTTTTACAAATGTTAAAAATATTATTGGTGGTATAGACGCATACTCATTGGTAGTAGATAGAAGTATACCTCGCTATTAACTATAGCTATTTAATTTAGATATAGAAAATTTAACGGAGCGGCGATTTTAAATTACTATATAGGAAAGTTCGTTTGGCTACATATTTATTTACATATAGGTGTAACTTTATCACAATAAAGCACTAAGTTATATTAAGAAAAATCACTTTAATTTGATGATTAAATTAAGATAATCTTAAGATAATTTTTTTTTATTGTCTGGTAGCTTACCGATATACTTACCTACATCCATGTCAGTGCAAGTTAAGCTTAATAATCGCCATCAACATATTCTCTGGGCAACAGTTCGCCACTATATTGCGACAGCAGAGCCGGTTGGCTCAAAATCCCTTGTAGCAGCAGAAGAGTATAATCTCAGTGTTAGTCCAGCAACTATTCGCAATGGGATGAGCTTTTTAGAAAAAAGTGGACTGTTATATCAACCTCATACTTCGGCAGGAAGAGTTCCCTCGGACTCAGGCTACCGAATATATGTAGACCAATTAATGACACCTTCAGAAAATCTGGCTTTTGAAGTTGAAGAACTTTTACAAAAACAACTGAATTGGCCAGAAGGTCGCCTAGAGGCCGTACTCCAGGGAGCAGCTCAAATTTTAGCTAGTCTGAGTGGTTATATTACTTTGGTGACAATGCCTCAAACTTCCACGGCCAAACTACGACATCTACAATTGGTACAAGTGGAAAGAGAAAAAATTATGCTGATTGTAGTGACAAATACTTATGAAACTCAATCGCTGCTGATGGACTTGAGGGCGATAAATCAGACAAGCGATCGCCAAAATTTACAGGATAATTCGGCAGTCCCTAACTTAGAAGATATTGATAGAGAGTTACAGATATTATCAAATTTTTTGAACAGCCAACTAAAAGGGCGAGGAATAGGGGAATTATCTTTATTGGACTGGAGTGAGCTAGATCGGGAGTTCGAGAAATACGCTGAATTAATCAAAAATCTTTTGGAAAATTTAACTCTCCGCTGTCAAACACCAGATTATACTAAAATTTTGATTAGTGGTATAGCAGAAGCACTGCGTTTACCAGAATTCTCCCAACTTGAACAAGTCCAAACTATTATTCAACTACTAGAAGAAAAACAAGAGGAACTGTGGCCTTTAATATTTGGAGGTACTGCCAAAAAAACAGATCCGCAGGTGAGAGTTAGAATTGGCTCAGAAAATCCTTTGGAACCTATTCAAGCTTGTGCCCTGGTTTCTGCAACTTATGGAAATGGTAAAATTCCTCTGGGTAGTGTAGGAGTATTGGGGCCAACTCGGATGGTTTATGAGGATGCGATCGCTCTAGTTAAATCTACGGCTGATTTTCTCTCGGAAGCGATCGGAAGTTATTAAGTTTTTAGTAAATTTTTGCCTTTTACCTGACCAGTAGCAGTAGTATATTTTTGACATTAAAAGAGGGAACAGGGAACAGGGAACAGGGAACAGAGGGGAGTAATTGATAATTTATGGATAAGAATTGATTTTATTTGTCATTTTTGGAGAAGTCTAATTGATATAGCGTTTTCAGTAGGCGTGAGGTATATCAACGATCCCCCTAAATCCCCCTTAAAAAGGGGGACTTCCAGTTCCCCCCTTCTCAAGGGGGGTTAGGGGGGATCTGCAGCGGTACCTCACTAACCTGGGAAATGCTATATAGCGTTTCTCAGACTAATGAGGTACACCTATTTTTATTTCTATTCTATTCTATATTCATTCTGTGTTTCCTGTTCCCTAAAACCTAGAATTTTTTTGTACCTCACGCTTCTTGGGAATTGCTATTTTAGAATAAAGAAAGAGAAATGCGGTAGGCTTTATTGTCAATGCTTGTGGATGAGTAACTACCGACGTAGTGACGTTTTCGGCTAAGAGCCGACATGAAACGCTGTGCGATGTGAAACGCATTTTTGTGATGCAACGTCCGTACTAGAAGCAGGATACTAACTATGTTTAGTCCGTACACATTAGACTGTCAGTTTGTGACATTTTATCAGGACTTACGCAAAATTACAAATCATACACCTTATGTAGGGGCGAATGGCATTCGCCCTTACTAGATATGGAGGTTCCGCGTAAGTCCTGTTTATATCAGTTTTATGAAGCAGTTAAATATGTAAATATGAGAAAACTAAAAAATATTATATCAGGTTTGTTGGCAATACTACAACCCAAATCAGAAAAACTAGAGGTTGAAACTTATGGTTTAACGGATAGTCAGTTTTCACCAGAAAAGACTGAGGAGATTGTGGGATGGTTACTAAAGGTTTTGATCAAAACAGGATATATTGGTAAGTCTTATTTGGTTTTTGATCATGGCAATGAGGATTGGGAAGATTTGATGTTGAAAGCGATTTTGAGAGAAGAACCAATGTTTTTGTATCGACTGAATAATAGACCTTCACCTTCTAATACTGGCTGTCATTGGTATTTAACTGAGCATCCAAGTTTAAGACTTTATAAGTTACACTTTGAGGTTAATTAGATTGTCAAGTGTGAAAAAAAATTGTGTTTACTCTTTCCCAATAAAGGGGATGAAAAAAACAGGTTCAATATTTTAAGCCTCTGACTTCAAGCAGAGCTACTGATAACTGATAACTGATAACTGATAACTGATAACTGATAACTGAAATGACAGCTCCTATATTTTGGCGATCGCATACCCTACAGAATAGTGGTTAAGTGGAAGATTAGAAAAACCACTGGAAATAGGTGTTAATCAGAATTAATTAGGACTTAAGCAGAAACCGGGTTTATATTAACAGGACTTACGCAAAATAGCAAATTATACACCAGTTGTAGGGGCTTTCCGGCCGGAAAGCCCCTACTAGATATGGTGGTTCTGCGTAAGTCCTGATTAAATGAAAAGGAGATAGCAAAATAACTGTATGGGTTGGGAAACCAAACCCCTACATTCATTCTCTAATATTTATATCAAGTCAATTTCAAGGAATAAAAATTATGTCAGAACTACAAGAATTAAGAAAAAAAGCTCTGAATTTATCAGTAAGCGATCGCCTGTTATTACTTAAGGCAATTGCAGATTCTTTGAACGAAGACCTCCGCCCTCGTCCACAGTTACCCCCAGAGTTCTTAGACAAGTTACGAGGTATAGGAAAAACAGATAGTCCACCTCCAACTGATGCTGAAGTTGAAGCTATCCTCGAAGAACGTTTAGTGGAGAAATATCTAAAATGAGGGTATTAATAGATACTAATATCGTCCTGGATTTTGTCTTAGAGAGAGAGCCTTTTTTGAATGATGCTAATGCTTTATTTGAAGCTCTAAGACTTCAGGAAATAGAAGGATATGTCACAGCAACAACTTTAACTAACATTTTCTACATTGTCAGAAAACAAACTAAAAGTCTTGAAAGAGCAAGGGAAGCTGTTTCTATGACATTAGCATTAATGAAAATTTGCGACGTTAATCGCAATATTTTAGAAACTGCTTTTGCTTCTAATTTGAGAGATTTTGAGGATGCAGTGCAATTAGCTTGTGCTTATGCTTGCAATGTGGATGCTATTGTTACTCGTAATGCTGATGATTTTGCTGGTGCAAGTTTGCCTATTTTGTCAGTTCAACAGTTATTTGAACAGTCCGCACCAATGGATAATTGATAATAGATAATTAATCCAGTAGATTGGCTTCCGAGTAATATAATTCCATCGATCATCATACAATAGGTAGGGGCGAATGGCCATTCGCCCCTACAATATAGACTCTTACCTTTAATACTGAATAACACCAATGCTACCGGCTTTGATATAACGCACCGAACATCATAGAAGAGGCGGTGCGTTACGACGAATTTCTGAACTTCCTTCAAATTATGAATTTCAGCCGTCTAACGCACCCTACAATTTTGGCTAAGTTTCAGAACATTATGGAAGAAGCGATGCGTTACTTCTCATTATCAATTATCCATTATCCACAGGACTTACGCAGAACCACTTTATGCAGTAGAGGGCGAATGCCATTCGCCCCTACAAATGGTGTTTTATTTCCTGTTTTGCGTAAGTCCTGATCCATTATCAATTATCAATTATCAATTATCCATTATCACTGTATGCTTCTATTGGCAAACAAGAACAGACA
Source organism: Okeania sp. SIO3I5 (assembly GCF_010672085.1). Taxonomy (GTDB): domain Bacteria; phylum Cyanobacteriota; class Cyanobacteriia; order Cyanobacteriales; family Microcoleaceae; genus Trichodesmium. The sequence continues at coordinate 27,543 of NZ_JAAHHT010000005.1, read as the reverse complement.
AAGTTACGATCGCCAAAAGCATTATCAACCCGCCCTACACTCGGCCAAAATTTATGCTCTCGCGTCCAAGGTGCAGGATAAGCAGCACGTTGTCGAGAATAACCATGGTTCCACTCATCAACCATCAAACTCTCGGCAGTATGAGGCGCATTTTTCAATAAATTATCCTCTTTATCTGCTTTACCAGTTGCAATCTCATCTATTTCTTGACGAATGGAAATCATCGCATCACAAAAACGATCTAACTCCTCCTTCGATTCACTCTCGGTTGGTTCCACCATGATTGTACCTGCTACCGGCCAAGAAACTGTCGGCGCGTGAAAACCATAATCCATCAAACGCTTGGCAATATCATTCACTTCAATATTAGCCAACTTTTTCACCGGACGTAAATCCAAAATGCACTCGTGAGCAATAAACCCATACTTACCCTTGTACAAAACTGGATAATAACTTTCCAATCGTTGAGCAATATAATTAGCATTCAAAATCGCGATCTTAGTTGCATCAGTCAAACCATCTGCACCCATCATGGCAATATACATCCAAGAAATGGGCAGAATACTGGCGCTTCCCCAAGGTGCAGCAGATACCGCTCCACTAGAATTTTCGCCACCAATATTAATCACAGAATGCCCTGGTAAAAACGGTGCTAAGTGAGACTTAACGCCGATCGGACCCATTCCTGGACCACCGCCACCGTGAGGAATACAAAAAGTCTTGTGCAAATTCAAATGACAAACATCAGCACCAATTTCTGCCGGACGACATAATCCCACTTGAGCATTTAGATTCGCTCCATCCATATAAACTTGCCCACCGAAACCGTGGATAATTTCACAGATATCAACAATGTCTTCCTCAAATACACCGTGAGTAGAAGGGTAAGTAATCATTATGGCAGCTAAATTATCTTTGTGCTTTTCTGCCTTTGTCTGCAAATCTGCAATATCTATATTTCCTTCGCTATCGCATTTCACAACCACAACTTTTAACCCACTCATCACCGCTGAAGCAGGGTTTGTACCGTGAGCAGATTCAGGAATTAAACAAACATTGCGATGTGCTTCCCCACGGTTAGCATGATATTCGCGAATTACTAATAAACCGGTATATTCTCCTTGGGAACCTGCATTTGGTTGGAGAGAAATTGCTGCAAAACCTGTGATTTCTGCCAACCATTCCTCTAGTTGCTCAAACATTATTTGATAACCCTGAGTTTGAGAAGTGGGAGCAAAAGGATGAATTTTGGCAAATTCTGGCCAGGTTACAGGTATCATTTCTGCGGTAGCATTAAGTTTCATCGTACAGGAACCCAGGGGTATCATTGATGTTATCAAAGATAAATCTTTTGCTTGCAAACGATGGATATAACGCAAAAGTTCTGTTTCAGAATGATAACTGTTAAATACTGGGTGAGTTAGATAACTGCTAGTACGGGAGAATCCCCCCTTACCCCCCTTTGAAAGGGGGGGAATGTTTTCGGTTTCTTTTGAAAGGGGGGGAATGTTTTCGGTTTCCTTTGAAAGGGGGGGAATGTTTTCGGTTTCTTTTGAAAGGGGGGGAATGTTTTCGGTTTCCTTTGAAAGGGGGAAAGTGTTTCCGTTTTCGATATCTGGCAATGTTTTCCCTCCAGCAAAAATTTGCCACAGATTTTGTACATCTGTCTCAGTGGTAGTTTCATCTAGAGAAATACCAACTGTTTGCTCGTCAAAAGTTCGCAGATTAATACCTAGATTTTCAGCAGCATCAATAATTTCTTTTGCACTTTTTAGAGGAGAGTCAGCACCCACTGTTATCCGAATAGTATCAAAAAACGGTTCTGCACCAATCTGATAACCGAGCTGTTTTAAACCTTCTGCCAATTTAAAAGTCAAATTATGGATATTTTCCGCAATTTCTTTTAAACCATCGGGACCGTGATATACCGCATACATACCTGCCATTACCGCTAGCAGAACTTGAGCAGTACAAATATTGCTCGTTGCCTTCTCACGGCGAATATGCTGTTCCCGCGTTTGCAGTGCCAACCGTAACGCTGGGTTGCCATTAGCATCTTGAGACACCCCAACGATACGTCCTGGAGTTTGTCGTTTATAAGCTTCCTTAGTCGCGAAGTAAGCTGCATGGGGACCGCCATATCCCAGAGATACGCCAAAACGTTGAGTATTACCCACAACAATATCAACACCAAACTCTCCAGGAGGCGTCAGTAAAGTTAAACTGAGTAAGTCAGCAGCAACAGTTACTAAACCTTTTACCTCGTGAACCTTTTCCACAAATTCGCGGTAGTCATAAATTGCTCCGTCAGTAGCAGGATATTGGAGGAGAGCGCCAAAAATTGGTTCATCAAAAGTGAAAGTCCGGAAGTCGCCGACTATTACTTCTATTCCTAATGGTTGCGCCCTTGTTTTGACAACTTCAATATTTTGAGGATGGCAGTTAGAGTCAACAAAGAAAGCTTTTGCCTTAGTTTTGCACAAATTGTAACTCATACTCATTGCTTCCGCTGCTGCTGTCGCTTCATCAAGTAGAGAAGCATTAGCTATTTCCAAACCAGTTAAGTCCGTAACCATAGTTTGGAAATTCAGCAAAGCTTCCATCCGTCCTTGAGCTATTTCCGCTTGATAGGGAGTATAAGCGGTATACCAACCAGGATTTTCGAGGATATTGCGGAGGATGACTGGTGGAGTAATACAGTCGTAATAACCCATACCAATGAAGGAACGAAATACCTGATTTTTAGAGATTATTTCTTTGATTTGGGCAAGAGCAGCACTTTCACTCAGAGACTTGGGCAAATTGAGGGGTTGCTGGTATCGAATTTTTTGCGGAACTGTTTTGTCAATTAGGTCATCTAGGGACGAAATACCTAATACGGCCAGCATTTGTTGTATTTTCTCAGAAATAGGGCCAATATGTCGTTGAGAAAAGTCCGTTGACTTTTGGCCTTGGTTAGCTAGTTGTCGTTGATTGCTTAACTTTGTATTAGATTGATATATTGCTACCACTTTGATGTTCCTTAGAATCAGTTTCTGATTACAATTGTAACAAAAATTCATAAGTTAATGCAAGTGAATAGAGTGGGGAGTGTGGGAGGTGTGGGGAGTGTGGGAGGTGTGGGGAGTGTGGGAGGTGTGGGAGGTGTGGGGAGTGTGGGAGGTGTGGGGAGTGTGGGAGGTGTGGGAAGTGTGGGAGGTGTGGGAGGTGTGGAGAGTGTACATTGGAATTATAGTTTTAGAGTTTATGAACTATAAAAGATGGGATTTCCCTTTTATACAAAGATTCATCCCAAGGTAAAGAAACCGGGTTTCTTCGATAAACCCTTGTTTTTCAAACGAGACATCTAGGAGAAACCCGGTTTCTGGGTTCACCTGCGTAAGGTAAAGAAACCGGGTTTCTTGGATAAACCCTTGTTTTTCAAACGAGACATCTAGGAGAAACCCGGTTTCTGGGTTCACCTGCGTAAGGTAAAGAAATCGGGTTTCTTGGATAAACCCTTGTTTTTCAAACGAGACATCTAGGAGAAACCCGGTTTCTGGGTTCACCTGCGTAAATTCTGTTATTACAGCACTTTTTAGGATGGTGAGGTACAGTTGAAAACTAATCTCTCTTTCATATTTACTAAAAGACATCTCCAAAAATAAAAAATGAAATCAATTCAAGATATTAAATCAACAATTTCATTCCCTATTCCCTATTCCCTATTCCCTATTCCCTGACTTCTGCAAGAAGTCTAAAGTGATAAAACTCTGTACCTCACTAACTCCGAAACTGCTGTAATTATTAATTATTAATGGCTTTGTTGCATGAAAGTAGCAATAGAACATCCGTTCAGCTTTTTCGCTCGCGACATGAAACTTATAGCGAGCGCGATATGTTTGCTCGCATTCCGTATCAATTTATTTATTGTCCAATAGTTAAGGGTAGCTGATTAAACCTCAAAGCTTTGACAGGTAAAAGTTTCAGCCTTTTATTTCCTAAATTGATGTTGGCTCTCACTATTGTCCAATAGTTAAGGGTGGCTGATTAAACCTCAAAGCTTTTACCTGTAAAAGTTTCAGCCTTTTATTTCCCAAATTGATGTTGGCTCTCACTATTGTCCAATAGTTACAGCAGTTTTCATTTCAGTAGACCACAGTAAGGGCGATTCGCGAATCGCCACTACAGAGTTTTGATTATGACGATGTGGTTCATCAATCTGAAAAGCGCTGTAAGGATGGCTGATTAAACCTCAAAGCTTTGACAGGTAAAAGTTTCAGCCTTTTATTTCCCAAATTGATGTTGGCTCTCACTATTGTCCAATAGTTAAGGGTGGCTGATTAAACCTCAAAGCTTTTACCTGTAAAAGTTTCAGCCTTTTATTTCCCAAATTGATGTTGGCTGTCACTATTGTCCAATAGTTAAGGGTGGCTGATTAAACCTCAAAGCTTTTACAGATAAAAATTTCAGCCTTTTTATTTCCAAAGCGGAGGAAGTGCGGAATGTTGGTTTTATGTAACAAAGCCATTATTAATTGTCAATTATTGAAAATTCCCTACTCCCTAAAAAAAACACTTATCTAACTTTTTCGCCATTGCCTCAGCATGAATCCACCACTTCTTACCACCTACCCAAATTCTTGAAGGTAAATGACCAACTGGTGACCAATTTCTAAACTTAAACCCGCGATCGCGAAAATGCAAATTATAAGTTAACCAACCTACCTGACTACAAAATTTTCCATAATCTTTATCCACACTTTCATAAATCTGTTTTTGCACACTAAACCCAAATTTTCCCCTACTATATTTCACCCAGAGGCGATCAATAGTCAGCAAATCTTCACAAGGCAAATTATCAATATCGTTCTGAAACAAATAACTTTTTCTCCTCTTCCCCAAAGCGTCACACAAAACTACCCAGGTTTCCATATCTGCTTCCTGCCACTTTTGCACTGCCAACAAATACTGCAATTTTCCATACTCTACCCCCACTGCCGAAATTAATTCATTTTTATCCAGCGTCATAACTTGCGGAATCAACCTCCCAACCAAACTCGGCAGCGATGGCAACAGAGACAACTTTTGATTTCCCAACGCTAAAGACTCAAGATTTTTCACAGGTTGCCTAACAATATTAGAGCGAGACTCCAACGCCTCCAAAACTTGTTCCGCAGTCTGGTAACGTTGACTCACAGAATTTTGCAACAACTTATCTAATATATTGCCGAGATGTTGACTCACACTACCCCCACTAGGCAAAAAATCTCGCCATCTCCAACAGTCATTAATAACATCGAACATATCCCACGGCGCAACATCCGTTAGTAAATGAATGCAAGTTACACCCAAACTAAACAAGTCACTTGCTGGCAGTGCTTTCCCCCTAGTTTGCTCCGGTGCCATATATTCCGGACTGCCAATAACAGTACCAGTGCGAATCAAAGCAGTACCAGTCAGCAACTTCGCCACGCCAAAATCAATTAAGACAATTTCTCCCACTTTTCCTAATTTTTCCAGTTGATTTTCTCCCGGTAGATGGGGTGGTTTTTGATAATTAATAGGTGGAGAAGTACGACGAATAATATTTTCTGGTTTAATATCTCGGTGAATAATTTGATGTTGATGAATAAACTGTAATACTGGCAGTAACTCCCGCAAAAGTTGCCATATTTGTTCTTCGTTGAAGAGACCTTGTTGTAATTCTTGCTTTAATGTCAGACCTTGAATATATTCTTGCACCAAATACAAATTTTGATTGTATTGAAAGTGAGCTAAAAGTAGAGGAATTTGTGGATGTTGCCCCAACTGTCCCAACCGCATTACCTCCCGCCGAAATAATCTAGCTGTTGTCTCATAGCTTTCCGGGTCGAGAGTGGGAAATGATATTTGCTTCAGAATACATGGGAGCTTCAGAAGATGTTGTTCGTCTACGGCCAAAAATGTCTTACCAAAGCCTCCTTGACCAACTTTTTTCAGAATACGATAGCGTCCCTCGAGAATTAGAGGAGAGTCGCAACTCTGGCAATAGTTTGCTGTGTCTGGGTTTTCTGGTTTGGGGCATTGAGGATTAATGCAATAACTCATTGAGGGAGAAGTTTTAGATTTTATATTTTTGTCAAGAGGGTTTACAAATATAATTTGGTAGTGCTATATTAATAAACTGTAAGAAAAAAATATATGGCGAGCGTGGCCAAGTGGTTAAGGCAGTGGTTTGTGGTTCCACCATTCGTGGGTTCGAGTCCCATCGTTCGCCCTTTTTAACTTTCCTGGCGGGAAGTCCCGCGATCTCCATCCCCCCTAACCCCCCTTTCCAAGGGGGGAGGGGGAGCGTCGGGATGAAAGCCTGGGCCAGGATTCGGATACCTTAATAAGCTAAACGTTCATATGCCCAAGACACAAGCTAAGAGCATTTTGTTATTGTAAAAGTCAAAACAGGGGGAGGACATCACCTCTGTCATGCGCAGCGGTCAGGGTTTCCCAGACGCTCAGAATCCCGCGTTGTCCATCCCCCCTAACCCCCCTTTGAAAGGGGGGAATAGAAGGGCAACGTCGGGAGTATGTCAACTTAGATACTGCTGCTAAAAGGACAAGCTCTATATATGAAATTCTTGATCAACCTTTTTAGTAAGTAGTTGAGCTCGGCAAAACAAAAAGTTCATTAATTTTGAATTTTGTAGGAGCATAGCATTGCTATGCTTCCATTATTGTATTGAGTGATATAAAATCCGCTTGCAATGGAAGTGTTATAAAAAACCGGGTTTATGCGAGATAGATGTCAATATAATGGGCATTCAGATCAACCCGGTTTCTCTGCTTTATTTATACCGATGCTACCGGATTTGATCTGAAATTTAGCTTCCATCAAAAAACTGTTCAAGTTATTTTTACATGGCTCCTTAGATCGGGAATGAGTAGCGATCGCTGCCTCACTCCCTACCGACTTTTTACAAAGGAATAAGTTCAGAAAAATTCACTAATAATTGTTCGTTGTCTAACTCATCCCCCAAACGTGCTGGTGAAAAATGTATTTGAATACCCCGTAATTTTTGTTGATAATGCAAATTAATCAAAGCTTTTAACGCTTGAGTCATCGCTCCTATACTCGCCAGATCAGTTTCAATATCTGGCACTTCTCCCTCAAACGCAACTGTTATCATCACCACTAAATTACCAGTAGGAGGCAAAGTTAAAGGTTCGTTATCTTCCCCATAGTCTTCACTTTCCCCAGAACTTAGGTAGCGTTGAGAGGAGTCTGTGAACAGTTCATCAAAAAAGTCTCCTGCTTCTCCTTCATTCCAAATAACATCACCTTCGTTAGCTGCCGACTGCCAATAAGTGTCATATTGTAGGAGACTTTCACAGACTTCAACGAGTCTTTCCCCCACTACTTCCAAGTCACCTTCTGATGCAACCGCTTCCCTAACAGCTCGATTCAAAACACCCAATAAGGGTGTCACCTCTGAACCCGTTAAGTGAATGAATAAACGAGAGACAACAAATCTCGTTTTACCTGTAAATTTATTTAAGTTATCTCGCCAAGAACCCATGATTTCACCTGCCAATCAATTAAATAAAAAGTAAGAAAAATTGATTATTTCTATATGGTAATTTGGCGTTGCACAATTAGGAATGATGAAATCCGAAAGTATATATTTTTGGATAACTATTTCCTCAATATATGTACAGTTGAAAATCTATTATCATTCTTTAATGTGCAACCCCGGTAATTTTGTTTGTAGTGGACTAACACATCGAAAATTGGTAGTCCTGCATAGTAATGGTATACAGGAGAAAGGAATACCAGGCACGGGAGCAAGATGCTCCCACTGCCGTCCTTTCTAACAAAGATAAGGAAAATGCACGATTATTACAATGCACTACTACCCAAAAATTTAGCCCCTCTGAATATACTGAGCAGCACTAAAGCGCAACTACAAGCTACTAATTTTTACTTCTGAATCCTGATTTCTGAGTTCTGAATTCTCAATTCTCAATTTAAGAAGTTGTCAAACGTTTCTTCATAGATTCTGCACGTCTTTTAGCAGTATCATTGTTTGAGTCATATTTCAGTGCTGACTCATAAGCTTCTAAAGCTTGGGCAGTTAATTTTTTCTTCTCATAAACATGACCCAAATTATTATAAGCTGTCACATACTCAGCATCTATTTTTAATGCTTCTTTATATTGCCTAATCGCAATATCATATTGCTCTTGAATAAAGTAGGCAAAACCAAGAGCATTATAAATTTTCGGAAAATCCTCTAAATTCTCTTCGTCTTTTAATTTCAGAGCTTTTTTCAATAATTCAATTGCATTAACATATAATTTTTTTTCTAAATATATACTGGCAAGCTGATAATATTCATCTACTGTTCCTTGTTCTTTTGTCAGTTTATTTTTCAACTTAGAAAGCTGATCTTCTGTTTTCCTCGTCTTTGTAATCTGACGGATAACAAATATAGACGTTATAGATAATAATATTAGAAGTATTAATAAGTATAAAACTGGTAGAGTTTTATCCATAATCTTTACCCAGGATTAATTTTAATTTTATTCAAAATAATAACAGCTTTCCTTTCTATATCACTCTGTCTTAATACTATTTTTTTAAAGAAAGCTGAGAGTTGACCGCTAATAGCTGAATATTTACCATCAGTCTTCTGAAAAGAGGGAGAATATTTACCGAAATAATTAATAATTAAACAATTAAATAATTAGATAATTTAGGTTTAAAGCCTCCTCTTTCAAGGGGAAAAAGCGGTTGGCAAGCGGAGCATTCCCTTATGATGGGATGGATGGGTTACCGGCGCCATATCCAATCAACCAAGAGAAATAAATCTTTTCCTTTTAGTCAATCCTCTCCCTAAAAGGGAGAGGTGATTATCAATTATCCATTATCCATTATCCATTATCCATTATCCATTATTTCCTATACCTTCTAGTTTCTATCATCCTTTGGCTTGACTTGCCAATTCCACAACTTTTGTAAAAGTTTCAGGATCTAAAACTGCTAATTGTGCTAACATTTTACGGTTAATTGCTATATTGGCTTTTTTCATATTGCCAATTAATTGACTATAGCTCATACCTTCTTGACGAGCTGCTGCGTTGATCCGGGTAATCCACAAACGACGAAAGTCCCGTTTCCGTTTCCGGCGATCGCGATAGGCATTCCGTAATGCCTGCATTACTCGTTGGTTAGCCACTTTAAACAGTCTAGATTGTGCCCCTCTAAATCCTTTAGCTAGTTTAAGAATTTTGTTACGGCGTTTACGGGCAACATTACCTCTTTTGACTCTCGGCATAATTTTTCTCCTAAAATTTTCTTTTTATAAATATGGAAGCATTAGACGTACATTTTCTTCATTAGTCTCATGTACAAGAGTCATTTTCGATAGATCGCTCTTGCGACTAGAGCTTTTATGCTCCAAAAGGTGACTCTTGAAGGCTTTACGACGTTTAATTTTGCCACTGCCTGTGGCTTTAAAGCGTCTAGCTGCTGCTTTGCGAGTTTTTAGTTTTGGCATGGACTTCCACTATTTTTACACACAAGCTTTTATAATATCATAAATTTTGTTAAAATTCAATACACTTCTCCGGAAAAGAGGGAACAGGGAACAGGGAACAGGGAACAGGGAGAAATAATTGATAATTTCTGGATCAGAATTGATTCTATTTTTAATTTTCACGCCTATGTCTAAATAGTTACTAAATCTATAGAAAAATATTCTTTGACCTAGTTTTAATTAAGTGTTACCTTAACGGGGTGAACTACAACACCCTCTATCCCATTGCTAAAAGCGTTTGGGACTGCTTTTCGTAATATGTTTAAACTTCCATTGACATCAGCATTGTATTTGAGACCGTTTGAAGCTTTATAAAGTCCTCTTTTCACTCGTTGACCACTAAATTTGTGTTTGACACCTTTTTGGTAAACTGGTAAGTCGTCCCAGTCTAAAAAACTAGCTTTTGAGGTATAACTTTCTTCATTAATTATTACTTGGATTCCTACTAACTTGCCTTTGTATTTTAGTTGTTCTATTAACTTAAAAAAAGGAATTTGAACAAAATTTTGATTGTTTTTTTTGCCAAGATTTATGCCTTGTTTCCAGTTAGGATTATTTCCTATTACTAAAACTCCGATCTGATTTTCGATCAGACGATTAATAATATATCTGCTAGTCTTATGCAAATAATCGTCAATCTTAAAATTTCTTTTTGTCGATAATCTTTTGATTCGATTACTACTTTTAGTCTTCTTTAATTCTGACTGTAGTTTGCCTTTTTTCTTATTATAGAATTGATTAATTGATTTGACTGGTCTGCCGTTAATAATCAAGGGTTGAAAACCTTTTTTATTTGATGTTACAGCCGCCAAATTATTTACTCCCAAATCTACAGAAGCTACATGATGTTTATACAAATCTAATTTGACTTCAATGGATTCGTAAACCACTTCTACCACATAGTAATTAAGCTTAGGTATAATTCTCACTTGTTGCAGAGAATCATAATTTATTTTACTATCAAAAAATAGCTCACTTTTTGATAGTAATATCTTCTGATTTTTGACTAATTGAGGTTTACTAATCGCTTGTTTTGTATAGACTAGAATATTCCTCCCTTTTTGTTTATGTTTATATTTTGGTAGTTTAGGACGACTTTTAAACTTACTTGGACATTGATTATAAGCTCTTATAGCTTGAAAAAAACTTTGCCAATTTTGATCTAAAAGAATCAAAACCTGCTGAGAAACTTTCGCAGGTATTGCTTTATAATCTGCTCCCGACTGTAGTAACTTTTGAACCTTGTTATAGTCTAGATAACTTCCTTTATTAATAAACTCTTGTCTAACTATGTAGTTAGCCATGTTGTAGAGATTTTTCGACAAGAAAGCTAGAGCATCAAGTGATTTATAATTGGGATGATTTTTTTTAATAATAGTGCGTTCTACTAACTGCATTATCCCTCCTGTCAACATTTAACTAGCTGTTGGGGTTTTCCAAGTTCATCTTCATGCCCGGCCGGCGTGTTGCAGATAATTTCATTCATCAACTACATAAGGGAATTTAACTAATCCCAGTCTAAGATATTTTTAGTTGTTTTTTTATGTTTTTCTATAAAATCAATAAAACTTTACAATACTTGCCCTTAGAAGTCAGAAGTTAGTATTTAGTAGTCAGGAGTCAGGAGTTAAAACAGCTTTTTTTCTTTACTATTAAATTAATCTTACTCTGATCGGAATTTCATACCTTATTTCACCAATGCCTTATTTGTATAGTTAGGGGTGGCGAGTGGGGAAGTGGGGGAAATTGAATATTGAAGTAATTCTAGAATAGAAAAATATATTATACAGCCGGATTCTATATAAGTTCATAAGCCAAATTAATTACACATTCTAATGAATTTAGAATTCAGAATTCAGAATAAAAATGGAAAATTCGATCGCTCAATTAAATCGATAAACTTTATAGAAAAAACAAACATTAATATATGATAGAAAAAATTAGGTGAGAAAATTTTACCCTTTCTTAAATTAGGCATTAGGCAAATTTTCTGACCAAAATACAATAAAATTACCGTAAGGGTAATGATACTAAATGTATAGTCTTTCTAGTAAAATTGAGGCAATTTTATATCTCAAGGGACAACCCCTTTCCATTTCTGAAATTGCTGAAATTGCCAAGTGTGAGCGTGGCCAAGTCAAAGATGCTTTAATCGAATTAATGTCAGAATATGCTCATCGACATACTGCTTTAGAAGTTGTCGAAACTGAAAAAGGTTATAGTCTTCAACTCAAACCAACTTTTAGTGAGTTGATAGAAAGCTTAATTCAACCAGAGTTAGGAGTCGGCGCTCTGAGGACTTTAGCAGCGATCGCCCTGAAAGGAGGTATTACCCAATCAGAATTAGTAGATATTCGTGGTTCGGGAATTTATCAGCACGTTCCTGAACTTGTAAGTTTAGGTTTTATCCGTAAACGTCGTCAAAAGGAATCTCGTTCTTATTGGTTGCAAGTCACTGATAAATTTCATCAATATTTCCAACTCGATAAACTGCCTCAACAATTATCTTTGGATTTACTGTCTCTATCTAATAGTGATGAAAATGAAGAAGATATAGATATCTCTGAAAAAGAGGAAACAGGGAACAGGGAAGAGGGAAGAGGGGAAACCCACCCCTACCCCTCCCAGGAGGGGAGTAATTGATAATTTATGAATAATAATTGATTTTATTTTCGATTTTTGGAGAAGTTTAATAATCCATTTTTGGGACGGCAATTTCAGTTATCAATACCTCCTGGAATAAGGAGGCTTGAAAATAAGAATTTTTCTTTTTCATACCCTTCAAAGGAGAAGTTCAATACTTTATTTCATGGTTAAATAAGAAAAATTTGAGTATGATTCTGGATAAGTCAGAATTTACCCAATTTACTTTTCTAAATTGTTATTTTAACAGGTTAATGCTTAAAAAAGAATTAAGAAGCTCATTATTAAAAAAACGTCGATCTATGCCTGAGAAAGAATGGAGAGAAAAGAGCGATCGCCTGTGCCGTAACTTACAAAATTTCTCTCTATTCCAAACAGCTAAAACTGTTTTAGCTTATTTTAGTTTTCGTCAGGAACCAGACCTGAGTTTATTATTTACAAATATTGGAGAAAAAAAAACATTTTCTCCTGAAACTTGGGGTTTTCCAAGATGTGTAGAAAAGTCTCTAATTTGGCATATTTGGCAACCAGGAAATTCTTTACAAAAAGGTGCTTATGGTATTCTAGAACCAGACTTAAATGCACCATTATTACAGTCATCAGAAGTAGATTTAATTTTAGTTCCTGCTGTTGCTTGTAATGTAAATGGTTATCGTTTAGGTTATGGTGGCGGTTTTTATGACCGGATGCTAAGTAGTCAAGAATGGGCATCAAAACCTACTATTGGCATTGTGTTTGAGTTTGCTTATTTACAAGATTTACCTATAGATTCCTGGGATAAACCTCTTGATTTTGTTTGTACAGAAAATGGTATAAAATAGCAGTCAGCAGTCAGCAGTCAGCTATCAGCTTTGTTACTTTTAAATGAGGAAGAACAATTGATCTAGGAATATGAAATGATTTGTGAAACAAAATCAGGACTTACGCAGAACCGTCATATCTAGTAAGGGCGAATGCCATTCGCCCCTACAGATGGTGTATAACTCTATATTTTGCCTAAGTCCTGAAAATGTAGGGGTTTGGTTTCCAAATCCCATTTTTACTGGGGTATAATACCAGTTTGAAAAAAGAATGTTACGAATAGTAAGGGTGATAAAAAGACTTTAGAGGAAATCTTTAATCTCATTTTCTTATTATGAAAAAATTTTCTTTCTTGCTTTTGCCTTTTTTATTATTTGTCACTCCTACTTTAGGAATTCAGACAAAAGATGGTACGGTTTATTTTGCTCAACCACCTCGTCTAGTTAAAGCAGTAACTACCCGAAGCGAGACTTATGTCTGGAGCGCTACCTATTATTTTACTCTCAACTTATTGCCTGATGCTGGAGTACCACTAAAACAGGTGACAATTAGTAAAACTACTGGTCCTGATAATATTCGATATAACCCAGAGAAAATTATCGCTTTTGAAGGAACCCATCGGAATAAAGGTGAACAATTAACAGTTGAGGAAGTAGCGATCGACAAAAAAACTAATACCATCTCAGTAATTTTCAATCCTCCAGTACCTCCAGGCAAAACTTTTACAATTGGTTTGCGTCCAGTGCGGACTCCCAGATATGGGGGAGTATATTTATTTGGAGTGACTGCTTTTCCTGTAGGAGAAAAACCTTATGGTTATTTTCTTGGCTATGGTAGACTTCATTTTTATGATGGTTCTGATAGTTATAATTAGGGTTTGCTGAAAAATTCTTTTGGTAGGGGTAGGAGTCAGGAGTCAGGAGTCAGGAGTCAGGAGGAAAGAAAGAAGAAGAAAGAATAGTAGACGGAGAAAGTTTTTTGTTTGCGCTTGCTATCCGGACAAGAAATCATACCGTGTTTCACCAACGCCGACATCAGCTTAAAATCAATCAGTTTTTTATTAAAATCAACACCTATATATTATGTGGAAAAAAATCGCCGAACATATCACCCAAGTAACCGCCGAAAAATTTGAAGTCAGTGAACATCGTTCAGTTGGAGGAGGTTGCATCAACAATGGTTATCAACTGACTGATGGCACTCGTAGCTATTTCGTCAAAATTAATCAAGCTTCTCTGGTGGAAATGTTTCGAGCAGAAGCATTAGGGTTAAAGCAAATGTGCGAAACTCAGACTATTCGGGTTCCTAAACCTTTATGTTATAGAACAGAAGGAAATAATTGTTATATAGTCTTGGAATGGTTAGACTTAGGCGGTCGCGGTAACGATAAATCTTGGGAAGAGATGGGGCGTAACTTAGCTGCTTTACATCGCTATCAAGGAAAAAGTGAATTTGGTTGGGATATTAATAATACTATCGGTTCGACACCTCAGATTAATACTTGGGTAGCAGACTGGGCAGAATTTTGGGTAGAACACCGTATTGGTTATCAGTTAAAATTAGCAAAGCGTCGCGGTGGTAGTTTTAGTCAGGGCGATCGCCTACTGAAAGTTATTCCAGAATTATTAGCAGGTCATCAACCCCAACCTTCTTTAGTTCACGGAGACTTATGGGGGGGAAATGCTTCAGTTACTGCGGATGGGGAACCAGTGATTTTTGATCCGGCGACTTATTGGGGCGATCGCGAAGTCGATATAGCAATGACAGAATTATTTGGTGGTTTTCCTGCTGGTTTTTATCATGGTTACAATGAAGCTTGGCCTTTAGATGATGGCTACAAGCAGCGGAAAATTCTTTATAATTTGTATCATATCTTGAATCATTTTAATCTATTTGGTAGTGGTTATGCTTCTCAAGCAGAAAGGATGATACAGCAACTTTTATCAGTTATCAGTTAACAGTTATCAGTTATCAGTTATCAGTATTTTTTAGTAACAACCAAAACCCTCTAGGGATGTTCGGTTGTGCATCAAGAAAGTGTGGGAATGGTAATATAACTATTGTCCCGTTAATACTTTGAATTCTGATGTAATGTCCTCTATGTGGCTATCACAAGACTCATAAGCATCGAAAAACTAGCAAAGGAAGTCAGCGATATTATTGTCCCGAATGCTTGCAAACTTTCAGTGACACTTTCGAGACTCTATACTATCGTAGACAAATTCAACCTGAACAAATGCGGAATGTGGGTTACAAGCTAATGTCGAGGGCAGTAGTTTACAGCGCTTTTCAAATTGATGAACCACATCGTCACAACCAAAACCCAGTAGGGACGTTCCATGGAAGGTCCCTACTGTAGTCTACTCAACTGAAAAGCACTGTAAGAGGAATTGGATTTGGATTCACAGTCGAAGGAAAAATACTGCGGCACAAAGAGCTGGGTTAGCGTTTAGCGTTCCGCACAACTTTCCTGACGGAATGCTCCGCAAACGTTAACGCTCCGCGTTTTATGTCGCTCGCGTTGCGTCAGCAGTATCGCCCCTTCGTACTAGAATGATCTAATTACTTATCCCACACTTGGCTGATGCACTACCAAAGAATTAAGGGCGATCGCTATTTAGTATAACCTTGCAAAAGATACGCTTAGGGGTTCTATAGGGTACTCGAAAGTTACTCCACATTATAATAAATAATAAGTGGTATCTAATGCCCAAAAATCATAAGGAGTAAATCTCTGAGGCAGTGAATCAACTCCACTTTCTAAATTGTCATTCATCACCGAATCCTTTCTCTCATCTTCATGTCCTAGTCCTAGAGCGTGCCCGAATTCGTGCCAGACAATGAAATTTTGATATTGTTCTGGTTGATTAAGAAATTCTTGGGACAACAGAATGTCACCACTGATGGAATGTTCTCCAGGAAAGTAAGCTAAAGCTAGGAATCCTTGAGTGTCGGCAAAACTAATGTGAATATCTGGTTGAAAATTTTCTGGTATTTCACTCAAAGATAATTTTGAGTTTTGACTAATGTCGCTAGCTGCGGTTTGGAATAAATTTCTGACATTGAGTGGTACGTTGGCATCAAATCCATAAGAAATATTAGTTGTCTGCCAATTTGTGTTTGTGAGTATATCATATTCAAAGTTTTCCATGTTTTCTCCAGATTGCAACTACAGTAAATGTACTTGTTCATTATCAGGACTTACGCAGAACCACCTTCTCTTGGTGCGCGTTCCCTTGCGTCTGACGCCGACGCGGGGTCGCACCGCTATGTATAGGGGCGAATGGCATTCGCCCTCTACGGATAGCGTATTGTTTAAAAGTTTGCGTAAATTATGATTATTTTATTCGATCGCTAATATCAATTACGAGATGATATTAAACCCGTATCTAACTATAGTTTTGAAGTGTTTGTCACCCCGTGAGCTTATAGCGTGTAAAACTTCGTGAGATATAACAAACTGTAGTAAACTTTCGTCTTCAAAGGAAATTTACTCCTTATAAGGATCGGCTGATCTTTTTCTACCTTACTCATTTTAGGATGTGGTAGATAAACTTAAGTGATAGTTACATTTTCAGTTACCACTGGTGTAGCGAACCAGCCTAGATTAAGTAAATGACTAAACTAGGCTGAAATGATAGTTAGTCTCAACTTTTAGGCGCATTGCTTTGAATCTTAAGCACTGGTTGTAACTGTAACTCCTTCGATTTAGTGAGAAGATATTGCCAATCAAACTTATAGTAACCGTGAGATTGTTGTCCTAGAGCCTCGTTACACGAACCTATAAACTCCTTGATTTGCCTTGTTTTCTCCTGTTTTTCTTTATCAAGTGTTGACTTAACTTTTTCAAATGCCCCTCTGATTCTTGCATTCTTGGGGTATATTTGAATTACACGTTCCCTAACCTCATTATCAATTTTCTCTCCGGGATAACCATTCCGGTGTTTATCTTCAGGAGCACGACATATATTGACAGGGTTCCAGACAATAATACTAAGATAATCATTTATGGCGTCTTCAAGAGTAATCTTCGCACCATCCTTTTGTTGAATTAATTTTTCAATTCTAGAACCACATAGTTTATTTATAATATAATTGTCAATATTATACGTCATGGGAACTTGGTCTTTAAAAAGCTTTTTAAACTCATTAAAAGCCTGGTATACTTTTTGCTGTTTGTTGTGATCGTAATTTTCTAGATTATTAAGGTTATTATAATCTAGATTCTTCAGTTTGTCATTCAGAATTTCATTCGCAATGTCATTCAGTACCTCTTTCAGAGCACTCTGAGGCACAATATGTCCCTGATGATCTGTCAGAGTGTGGCCATTAGAATCCTTTACTGGCACTTGATTGTTATTAGGATCCTTTTCTGGCGTTAGCACTGGTTGATTATGAAATGCTTCTAGTTGATTCTGCTTAAATTCAAAACACATATATTGGTTGGCATAACTGCTATCATACTCTTGATCATTACACTGATATTTCTGATTATGATTAGTATATTGATATTCCTTGTTCCACCCATGTATCCTATCGTTCCTCCCAAAGGAATATTTGTTTGTTTGATTATTCTTTTGTTGTGGTCCTCTACTGTCCATAACTAGCAACTCCTAAACATCAATTATTTCAACAAAGCTATTTAGATTCATAATTTCTTCAATTTTTCACGGAATTTATTAACCACTCTTTCATACCTCCTTGTTACCGGATGAACTCTATCAAACTCATTTTTTGACACAGTACCTTCACAACTGATATAAAAGTAGGTGAAAAATCAAATGAAATTACTACAATTCCAAAACTACTGAAAGTTTTATTTCTTTCTGGTTGTTTAGCTTCCATCAATTAGATAGAAGCCAAGCTCTAAGACTAAATCAGAGATTACAGCTTTAGAAGTTAAATAATTAACCCACCAGCTCTGATTAATCCTTCATCTCGCCAATGTAACTGCTTGGTAAAATCCCATCAGCGATTTTGGCAATACTTCCCGATGTAAGCGCTGGCTTTCTTCCAGCAGCGGTCAAAATTCAACGCTCTTCCAAGCATATTAGCGAGGACAACAGGCAGCTCTTTTTCCTACCAACATTTAGCACTGTCAAAGCAGGGATGAGATTAGTCTACTGGACTATCAAGAATGGCTACACAGATTTGGGAGTCGCCTTTGGTCTCAGACCACAGTTTTTTGAGTCCCGGTAATCCTGAAATATCAGTAATGTTTGTTTGTGTAGCTGCCATGCTTGAACCTCATAATTTTGTCAGTTGCCGCAAGTTTTATGTTGGTCTTGGACTAGAGACAAGGTTGAATTTTTCTTTTTCCTGTCTTCTACTAATAAGACGATTTTGCTCTTCACTTTCTGAATTTTTTGAGTTAGATTTTTTTCTTGAAAAGAAAGGGACTTGGATAGAAAAATTTCCTGTCTTTTTTACCTTCCACTTATATGACGTTTCCCAGCAGTAATTTCTGAATTTTCAATCGACTATTTTGATTAAAGTTTTTATTCAATTTATCCTCAAAATCTTTCTATATCTATTTTTCAGCTTCCATGTCAGCCTATAAATTTTATCAAATAAAATTTTTTTTCTTAAAATCTCGCTCAAAAAATTCAGAAATTGACAAGCAAGATCGTCTTATAAGTAGAACAAAAAAATTCTGATTGACAAACTTTATTTAGAAGAAGTCCAAAAATGAAATCAGTAATTCCCATGGCTCTTGTTTTGCTACTGGTTATTGTTAGCTGGTCTGGTTTTTGCACCGATAATGCTCGGGCAGGTATGAACAACTACATTGCTCAGGCTTACCCAAGAACAGACGCAGACACAAACGCTAAAGAAAACAGCAATAAAAAGGAAGAAACAAACGCTAGCAACCTTAGTAACGTTAATGTTCGGGCAGGTATGAACAACTACATTGCTCAGGCTTACCAAAGAACAGACGCAGACACAAATGCTAAAGAAAAGAGCAATAAAAAGAAATAAACAAACCCTAGTAATGGTAGTAATGTTAGTAACGTTGCTGTGCTTAACATTGATTCTATTAATGGGTGATATAGAATCCGGTTATATAGTATATGTATATGTATGTCACTAGAAATGAGCAGGCATCAAAGCAATGGGAATGTCTGTACTGATGCGTATCACCGGTAGATATCTTAAATATAAATCCAGGTGGATTCCAGAATAATCAATGTAATGAAGGTATTCAGGGATTCATAACACTAGACAGAATTCTTCCTACAGCAAACTACTGGCCTGGGAATTATCTATTTTACTATAAATGGTCAAAGGCGATGCCAATTAGAAGTAACTCGTGTTGATGGACCGACCAAGTACAGGGTAGAAACTTTGGGTGTCTAACGTCCGAAACTGACGGGGTATCGCCCCCTTTTATTTAAAATGTCTAAGTCCTGATATATAAAGGCGATTATTTTGAAATTCAAAAATAAATCGTCTTTTTTCCTTGCATTGACAAAATATTAATAAGCTTGGGAGAATTGATTCATACTAGAGAAGGCACAAATCTAGACAACTCTCCTATTAGCTATATGGAGAAAAAAAATTATGAGTTTTAAGATTCTTTGTCTGGATGGTGGAGGTATCCGGGGAGTTTTATCAGCCAAACTTCTCCAAGAGGTAGAAACAACTGTCAAAGAAAAAAAAGGACAAGAATTACACGAATATTTCGACCTAATTTCCGGTACATCTACTGGCTCTATTCTGGCTGCGGGGGTTGTCTGTCAGATGAAAGCTAAAGACATGATTGATCTCTATCTAGAAGAGGGAAAAAATATCTTTTTAGAGTCAGTACGTCAGCAGCGAAACTCTTTCCTGTCTTCTACTATACTGCGAAAAATGATCGGGAATTATGCCCTATATCCCCACGAACAGGGAGAGCAGGGTTTGGCTAAAGTCTTGCAGAAAAAATTGATTCACCAG
Source organism: Okeania sp. SIO3I5 (assembly GCF_010672085.1). Classification (GTDB taxonomy): domain Bacteria; phylum Cyanobacteriota; class Cyanobacteriia; order Cyanobacteriales; family Microcoleaceae; genus Trichodesmium. The sequence continues at coordinate 7,613 of NZ_JAAHHT010000005.1, read as the reverse complement.
GAGTTGGGTTCGGCCAAAATTAGCGAGATCGGGAAACCTCATATTCTGATTCCTGCTTATGACGTTTATTCCCGAAATACAACCTGGTTTACTAATAATCCCCCCAATACAGAAGTATGGTATGACAATATCGAATTATGGAAAATCTGCACTGCCTCAGTTTCTGCTCCTACGTTTTTTCCCCCTTATAAACTCCCTTATAATGAGGAGGAAAATCTGCCTCATATTGATGGAGGAATATCGGCAAATAATCCCGTTTTGGTGGCGATCGCTCATGCCTTATGGATTGAAAAAAATAATGGATTAAAATTGAGCGATATTGCGGTCCTTTCTATCGGCACTGGCAATACAACTTGTCCTTACAGTTATGAAGAAATCAAAGAATGGGGATTACTGGGTTGGGTGCAGCACATACCGGATATTTTTCTGAATCCTGCTGCGAAAAATTCCGAGGATATCTGTAACCAAATTCTAGATAGTGTAGGGGGCGATATCCTGCGTTTGGATTTTGAACTCAACGATCGCCTAGAAAGGGAAAAACGGCCTGGTAGACTCAGAAAGCTACTAGAAAAGCCTCATAACAGATATATTAGGGATAAAAGAAACCACTACAAAGAAATAAATGAAGATATCGACAATCCTGATAATTGTCAAGACCTGATCGATGCTGCTGAATGTTATCTTGACTGTGGGGAAGTTTATTATGAGCAGCCAAGGGTTCCAGTGCGAGAGGCTCTTCAAAAGTTTATCGGATATCATTAAGCATTTAGACAGTTTTTTCTAAGGAATGAGAATTAAATAAAGTCCAGAAATTTTTTTCAGAATTCAGACGCTATGGAAATTAGGCAATTTAACTTCTGTAGATCATAAAATTCTTATTCCTAATCTATTTTTTAGCTTCCCTGTCAGCCTATGAATTTTATTTGAAAAAAATTTTTAGAAAAAAATTTAACTCAAAAAATTCAGAAATTGGGAAGCATGAGCGTCTTATTAGTAGATAACGTAGAACAATCATCAAAGTACAGAGGTAAAATTATGCAAGCACAACATTTACTTAACATTGAAGATCTTCAAGCTGGTGATATCATGCTGAAAGTAAAGGGTAAGTCAACAATTAATAAGATTATTAATGTTGCACAGGCATTGACCAGGCTATCCACTGAGGATGCTAATATAGTCCATGCTGGCTTGCTAATCAGAGATCAAGATCAACAAGGTTTTGAAGAATTTTATGTTGTTGAAGCTCAGTCTGGAGGTTTAGCAAAAAACAGATTACTGCAAGATACAACAAAATATTTTGTTTTCAGAGCTAATAATGAAGACGTTAGGAATGGTATTGCTACAGCAGCCAAATTAGTAAGTGATTTACAAGGACAGAATCAAAATGTCTCGTATTCTATTAAAGGGGCTATTTCATCGCTATTCAAAAGAATTCAAGGAAATCACCAGGTTGCTAACAATTTATTAGACAATATTATAGACGGTCAACCAGCTCCTATGTACTGTTCACAATTCGTTATGTCTTGTCTGCTTTTCGTACACGAGACGTTTCGAGAAAATGGAGTATCCCCAATAAATCAAAATTTTTTTAATGATATAAATAAAAATCCTGCACAGTTGATCCAGGATTTAAGGGAATCTCCAAGTTTCAACTTTGTTGGTCTATTTCAGCTTTAAGGGATAACGATGTAAAAATTAGCCCACCCCCAACATCTCCAGAACAAAAGGGAGCGATCGCTCCCTTTGATCATATTTCTTTATTCAGTCGCATCCATAAAACCTAGAAAAAAACACTGCTAATTAGAAAAATTCAGAAACCCATCCGATTGCTATAAATATCAAGATGAGACTAATAAAAAAACTCCTTTTAAAAGTTCTCACTATATTAATAATAATTCTCCTAACTCAGTATGCTGTTACTAGCATTAGCCTAACCGATAACCCACTAAGGCCACCTGCCACTAACAGTCCCCGCACCACCCTCTCAGGATTTATGAACAATATGAATCAAGCATATAGACTCATTATGGAGGCTCAAGAGGAGTCAAAAAGAGAGAGGGGATTATGGCATTCTCGGACAGTGCAGAGGAAAGGCTATGAAGCAGAATTAGCTCTAGATCGGGCGATAGATGCCTTAAATCTTGTAGATATTCCCCCAATTAATCGTCAAGATTTTGGTACAGAGTCTGCACTAATGCTTAAGGAGATATTAGATCGCCTTCAATTACCTCCAGTTAATATGATTCCTAATACAGACGATGTTGGATCTCAATCCCTAACGCGCTGGGAAGTTCCAGGGAGTGAAATTGCAATTCAGTTAGTTAAGGAAGGTTTTGATGTCAATGAATTTCTATTCACTCCTGAAACAGTTGAGCGGATCAAACAATTTTACGAATTGATCGAAGAATATCCCTACTACGAATTCAATCCCTGGAAAACATCTCCTGGGTTCTACAGATTCTATATTACTACACCAGGCCATCTCCTACCTCCTAAGTGGAATAGATGGTTACCAAGGGAGAAAAATACTATATTGCTTTATGGCCAAACTCTCTGGCAATGGTTGGGTCTCGCTATAACAACCCTCATAGCATTCGCTATCGTTTTTGGGATCAGATTTTTACTCAAACGATATGTTAATATCGCTAACCCCTACAAAAAAGTATGGTTGGAATTATTGATACCAGCTTTCACACTGTGGATGATTACTTTTTGGGAAGTTATTATAGATGAAGGCATTAATATCACGGGCACACTCCTGCAAAATATACTGCAATTATCAACTATTCTGGAAGGTAGTGTTTTTGCTTGGTTCGCTTTTATGCTATTCAATGCTATTGGTTCGACTATTATGTTCAATATGTGTCAAGAAAGTAGATCCTTTGAAGCAGTACTGGTTCGCAATGGAGTTCGCTTGCTAGGGGTTTTAGCAGGATTCATAGTTTTTTACACCACCAGCCAAGAAATTGGCATCGCCCTTGGACCAATAATAGCTAGCTTTGGAATTAGCAGTATTGCTATTGGGTTAGGAGTTAAACCATATATAGAAAATTTAGTAGGTGGTTTAACCTTATTTTTGAACCGCCCAATCAAGATTGGTGATTTTTGTGAATTAGGTGGTGTCATCGGTACAGTAGAAGATATTAGTTTGCGCTCAACATTGATTCGCACGCTAGAACGCAAGCTGATTTATGTCCCTAATACAGTGGTCTCCACATCGCAAATTGTTAATCATAGTAAGCGTGACAAATATTTTTTTGACCGCACACTTTCATTGAGCTATGACAGTGTTCATGAAGAGTTAGAGCAAATTATGGAAAATCTGCGAAATATGCTTGCTCAACATCCAAAACTTTCTGAAGAAAGTATTAGTATTGGTAGTTTGAGTCATCAGATAATTAATCTTGATATTTTCGCATATATCCTAACTACAGATTTAGCTGAATCTATCTTAATTGAAGAGGAAGTACTGCTCAAAATTAACAAAATTCTCTATCTCACAGGAGCAAAGGTACTCGCACTCGCTGTATCAAACAAAACAGAGTCTTCTAGTGTAATACCAATTCACTATAAAAATATCACAGATAGTTTCAGAATTTAGAATTTAGAATTTAGAATTCTGAATTCTGAATTCAGAATTCAGAAATTTGCTTTGTCAGGCTTTATTTAAGGGTATTATATTATGTCCGGATAATTAGTGATCAAAAAACTTTCTCTTCTTTATAGCTTAAAATTCCCTTTTCTTCCCTCCTAACTCCTAACTCCTGACTCCTGACTCCTGGCTCCTGACTCCTCCATTTTTATTTATAACTATTCAACCGAACATGATATTAGACACCGCCTGTAGGGGCGTTTCATATAGCACAGGGAAACGGCCTTTTGCCCTTACTAATTGCTCATAACCCTATACTAAGATTTTCGGCCTCTATAATACCACTTCTCAAAACAAATGCTACATAAAATTAGGTGAGGAAATGTGGAAAGTCGAGGAGGTGTGGAAAGAGGAAATGTATGAAAAATTTATACTAAATTACCTTTAATTGTCAAAAACATACTTTTAATTTTAGTAACTATTGAGGTGTTGAAGTATAGCTTAAGTATAGCATTACTTTTGGTAATTGGTATAAGTTCATGTTAGTCCCAACTATTAAATTATCAATAAAATATTAAGTTTTATAAAAATACTCCTGTCAGCATCTAATTAGAACTTATAATGTTTTTTAGTTCTAAATAGGGATTAAATAGCATCTAATGATAGACATTAATAGAAAAACAAGGTCTGAAAAAATATCTGTTACTATGTCCGCAGGAACCTATAGACAGCTAGAGGAAAGAGCTTTACAAGAAGAACGAACTTTGGTTAGTCTAGCCCTGTTTTACATAGAGAGTGGATTAGCTAGAAGTAGAGAATATGATATTCTGCATCAATTAGGTTTTGACTATAAAAAGGCTTTAGTAGAACAACAAGAAAGAATAAAAGCTCTTGAAGCCAAAATTGATAACTCTCATCCCCCTTTGGACAATCTTGTCAGAGAGGCAATCATTAAATCAATTTCAGGTCAAGCCTTAAATAATGTAGATATCAGCCTCATATGCGAGTACCTTGATTACGATCAGGAGTTTCTACCCGATAAGTCTATGCAGACAACATCCTAGAATAGAATACAGATGAAGAAGAAAAACCAAGGCAATCAACACCTATTTCTTGATGAATGGACTGAAGCCGTATTTAAACAGGGTATCGTCTTCATTGCTCCTATTTACTATAGAAAAGAAGACGTGATTATTATCTACAATCAACATCAAGGTTGGTTTGATTTATTAGCTACTAAGTGGGGTGAGGTTCGCCTCATCTGGAATGGAGCAAAACGAGGAATTAGAATCATAGGGAAAAAAGTAATGATTAAAGAACTAGGTAAAAGTCTAATTGATATTTATGGTGAGGTTAACCCGCAGTTTATCACTGATGTGAATACTAACGAGGTTATTTGGATGAATCAAGCCGCCATTGTTGCTAACAGTAACCAACCAATGAATAAGATTGTTGGTCAGCAAGCTAAGGATTTATGGCAACCTGGTGAATTGAATAAAATGCTTGATTTCTTAGATAATGACCTTTACCTTCCTCAATATGAAGTTAAAGGTTATAGGTTTCTTCCCGATGGAGAAAAGGAAAAATATACTACGTTGAATGAGTACAGGATTATCAATGCTTTTGGCAGAAAATGTCGATGGTCTAGAGTTAATGTTTAAATATTTTGGCTTTGTTGATGCTGCTTAAGTAACGGGAACCTCAAAAGGTACTCAATTACTTGGGTGAATACAGTCATTTCAGTTATCAGTTATCAGTACCTCCTATTTCACTAGGAGGCTTGAAATACTGAAGTTGATTTTTTTCATCCCCTTAAAAGAGGAAGCTTGAGACTTTACTTTTTGGTCAAAATAAGTGAGTATCGCATATCTCGTGAATTAAGTAGCAGATTTATTCATAGAGCGTGCGATACTCAATTCCATGATACAAAATGGTAAGCCGGAAAACTAGAACGTGGAATTCTAGTTGATTTTTCCAGTGAATAGTTTCACCTTTGCAGCTTTATTGAATGAAAGCTGATTCAGATTAGTAATATTAAGCGGATTAGCGATCGTCTACTTCGATCGCTAATCTGCTAAATCAACCTGACTATAAAGATCGTTAAAAATATTTATTGGGATATTATATAGAATCCGGCTCAAAATTAGTCATTGCGACGATAGGCAGCAATCTCAGAGGTTTTAGAGATTGCTGCCTTCGACGAGTGTAAGTCGCTGCGGACTTACAATAACTAATCATCTGGATTTGATATTACTCAGGAGATAGTAGAATAGAAATAAACTTATTCAGCGATCGCAATACTTGTTTTCAGGGTGATTGGTAGTAATAAAACAAAAATGTAAGCTAAGATTACGATTTGTACTGGAAATAAATAGGACTTACGCAAAGAAACCGGGTTTCTGGGTTCACCTGCGTAAGTCCTGATAAATTAAAGAAATTAGATTTTTCTAGATATTTCACATTGCGTTAACTTCTGCTAGCAATATCTAGGAATAAATCAGCCTTTCAGAGATCATTAGATAATCCAGTTATAGCAACAGCCAGGGCGATTAGGATATAGACTAATGATGAATCTTAGACTAGGAAACACTTTTCCCACTGTTCCCTGTTGCCTGCTATAAATTTTAATACACAATTCCCCAGAATCCTGCCCATTCGCTTGAAATTATAGTTCTCCTCCAACTAATAGATTTCTTTAAGGGTTGACTATTATGCTATCAAATTCTCTCAAAGTAGTTTCAGCTACTACATTGAAACTGCCGAATTATACTGGAAACACAGATCAAGAGTTCTGGCAGCAATGGCTAAAATATCAAGATTATCTTTATTATTGCTGTGTCAAGTGGATGGGCGGAAACCGAACTGACGCTGAGGACGCACTTAGTCGGGCTATGCTCAAAGCTTGGGAGAAGGAGCAAAAGAATCCAGCAAAAATTTCTAATTCTAAGGCATGGCTGACAAAACTGACTTATAACCTCTGTGTAGATATTCATCGAGAACGCATTCGTGCTGCGAATAGAGTTGATAATATCGAAGATTACACATTTACTGAGGAGCAAGAGCTGGTTTCATTGGAGGAGAGGCCAGATTATGCTATAGAAATACAAGAGAAAAGGATTATGATTCGTCGTGCTATTCATAATTTGCCAACGAGATTGCATCAGACATTTATCCTGCATTTTTATCAGCAACTATCTCATCAAGAGATTGCTAAACAACAAAATATTTCCTACGATAATGTCTGCAAGCGCATTTCTCAGGCACGAAATATATTACGAAACGAGCTGAGGGAATATTTTATTGAGGGGGAGTAACCAATAATATCATGTCCGGTTGAATAGTTATAAATAAAAATGGAGGAGTAATGAGTAATGAGTAATGAGTAATGAGTTAGGAGTTAGGAGTTAGGAGTTAGGAGTTAGGGGGGATGGAGAGCGCGGGACTTCCCGCCAGGAAAGTTAAATTTTTGTTTGAGTTCGTCTAAGGTAAATTTACTGTAAGGCATGGTTTTTTTCAGTTATCAGTTATCAGTTATCAGTTAAATGATCTAATACAGCATATTTGGGACAAATAATGTACAAATTTGAATGGTAAAATTATTGTAATGCGGGCATCTTGCCCGCGATCAGTCTACCTTATAACAATTGCAAGCGCTGTAGCTAATAGCTGAATGCTGAACGCTTACGTATAATTTGCGTTTAAAGTGCCAATTATAACATCAATAAAACGTCGGTTTTGTTCGCGAGTAGCTTCCTTGGGAAATAACTCTAATTTCTCTGCCTTATCAATTATAAACTCTATTTGTTCTTCTGAATTTAATTTTCCTGGCGGGAAGTCCCGCGCTCTCCCGCAGGGGAGCGTCGGGATGAAAGCCAGGGCCAGGATTCGGATACCTTCATAAGCTAAACGTTGATATGCCCTTGACAAGCTAGGAGCATTTTGTTATTGTAAAAGTCAACACAGGGGGAGGACATCACCTCTGTCAAAACAGCGGTCAGGGCTTCCCTGGCTGAAGAATCCC
>NZ_JAAHHT010000499.1 GCF_010672085.1 Okeania sp. SIO3I5 | reverse complement strand
TATGGGGCTGTCGCTTAACAGGCGTGTCAATCGCCATGATTGCCGCCTGTGCCCTCAGCACAGGCATCCCCTACAATTTTACCAACCTGCCACAACACCACCTACAAACCAACCGACACGCCAAAACATTAGTCTATGCAGGCAGTTGTATCCTCCTGCTTACCGCTTACCGCCTCAGTCGGATCAACAAACAACTAGCAACCTACCATCAAATAACCCAAGAGGAAGATTTAACACAGTTTAGACAATCTCTCAAGTCAGCGATCGTCACTCCTCCCCAACTTCCAGAAAACACACAAAAACAACCGCAACCTTTTAACTGGCAACTATTCAATACCCAACCTGAAAAATATCCTCACTTATTGATAGTAGGAGGAACTGGAGACGGAAAAAGTTACACCGCCGAAGCTATTAGTTACATTTTAGACGGCAAAACAATAGTCATTCATCCACACCAAAAACCAGGAGACTTTCAAGATTTCCCCTGCTATTGTGGAGGACGAAAATATGGTAATTGGAAACAAGATGAGCTGACAGAAAACGACAACTTCAGCAAACTCTCAACAGGAGAAAAATATCCAGATTTAACCTGTGCCAAAGTAGTTAAAATAATCCACCAAGAAATGGACGCTCGTTACCAATTGTACGGACAAGGAGTCGAAGACTATCCAATGGTAAATATAATCATGGATGAGTATAACACCACAATAGATGTAGTACCAGAAATCGCCCCGACAATGAATAGTTTGATCAGAGAAGCTAGGAAAGTCAAACTCAGATTAATTCTCTTAATTCAATCCGACTTAGTAGATGATTTAGGTATCAAAGGTAAAGGTGCGATTAGAAATTGTTTCAGATTCATTAGGTTGGGTGATTTTGCCAAAACACACGCGAAGAAAATAAATAATGACAGTATAAAATCCTGGATTAGTACACAGAAATATCCCCTGTTAGTAGGAGACAATATTGCAGTTTTGCCGAACAAAAAATTACTGCCACTGAGTCAAAATACAAATATAACTGTTACCAATGATGGTGGTAACATCGTTACCGATAAAAGTAACAATGTTACCAACCCGTTGCCAAATGCTGACCAGCTAGATAGACTGCTATGTAAAGATGAAAGAGTTTCGTTGCCTCCGTTACCCCTGCCCGAAAATTGGGTAAAAGTAGACCCTAAAGTTAGTAAAATATCTGATGAAGCCAGGGGAATAATTGTAGCTTTTATTAGAGCAAAGATATCTAAAGAACAAACAATTAACGCGGTTTTTGGGTGCAAGAAAAATAGCCTTAGCAAAGCTTGGCAAGCTGCTAGTTATTGGTATGATGAAGTCAAGCATAGTCTATAATAATAAAATTGAAGCATCCATACGCTTACTCAATTTTTTGTACAGCGTCAAATCTAATTCCAATTTTAACCAGAGAAAAATTTGACAATTCAAGAATTCCTATCAAATGCCTTTCCCAGTGTCGAACTACAAACTGTAAAGAAGTTTGAGTCGCCCTCAGCTAAAAACTTACAAAAAAAAGTAAATACTGAAAAATATCAAACATATTTTGAGTTTTTGTGTTAACAATATTAATATATCTATTAACAGATATATTATCAGAAACTTTCCCAAAGAGGATCTAGTAGTTAAAGCAGATGAGTCTCTTTCATAATAGTGATTGGAGAGAATTTATTGAGGACAAAAAGGCTACCTTGTTGTTGTGGAATTATTGGCGAAATAAGCTCAAATACCTCTATGAATTATCTGAAAAAATCTGGATCTTGCCCATAGATTTATTCGGATGTTGCTAAAGATTCCCCCCGATGTATTGATGTAGCTGCCATTTTAAAAGGCAATATCGGTA
>NZ_JAAHHT010000498.1 GCF_010672085.1 Okeania sp. SIO3I5 | reverse complement strand
TACAGCAATTCCCAAAAAGCGTGAGGTACAAAATTCTTTGGTTTTAGGGAACACTTAACTGGGAATATGGAATAGGGAATAGGGAGTAGTAATTCTGATTTCGTAGGAATAGATAAAGAAGAAAAACAACTGTACCTCCTAGAGCTTGGGAAAGGCTATATCTAATCACTTTCTTCCTAATTATCTTTCTGCTTATCTGAACAATATTTTTTCATCACACTTTTCTTTTCCACAGTTTTTGTTTCACCTGGTGGTACAGTCTACTTGGCTATTTTTTCCTTTGAAATATCCAAATTTTTAATCTATTACGTAAAACTTGAAAACCATGAGAAAGAGTCGGTAAACGTTGTACATAAACACCAAGTCTTACCAAAGCTGCTAACCAACCATGTAAACTAATACCAAAACTTGAAACAGCAGCAGCATTTTTCCCTAAAGTAATCATCTCGCCTAAATGTAAATAACGAAAAGGTCTCGGACGTTTATTATTTAAAATTCCCCACAAATTTTTAGCTGCTTGACTTGCTTGTTGATAAGCAACTTGAGCTGTAGCTGGAAGTTTTTTATCATTAGGATATGAAATTTCAGCCACATCTCCTAGTACAAATACTTCTGGATAATCAACTAATTGTAAAGTTGGCTCGCAAATAAGTTGACCTCTATAATTATGGGAACAGTCTAAATTTTTCACCCATTCTCTTACTTGAGTACCTGCTGTCCACAATACAAAATCTGTCGGAATAATAGCACTTTCATTAGACTGCCATAAAGTAATTTGGTCAACTTCAATAGCATTAACACTTGTCTCTAAACTGATTAAAACATTTAGTTTATCCAAAGCACGTTGAGCATTTTTCCGAGTAGCTGAAGTAAAACTTTTCAGGATTTCTTTTCCTCTTTCTATCAAGCGTATTTCTCCCCGTCTTCCCAATCTGTCTGCTATTTTTCCTGCCAATTCTACTCCACTCGGACCTCCACCAACAATAGCTACCCGAATTAATTCTTGATTGGAATTTTCCAAACTTTGTAGTTTTTGTTCTAGGAGTTGAGTATCAGCTAAAGTTCGGAATGTCAAAACATTTTCTGCACCAGTTGGTAATTTTCCATTAGTAACTCCCACAGCAATAACTAAATAGTCATAATCTAAATTTCCTTGTTCTAAAAGTTTAACTTGACGATTTTTAAAATCAATATTTTGAACCGTATCTTGGCAAAACTGTATTTTTTTATTTTTCAGAAGTTTATCAAAACGAGGAAATATTTCCCAAGGTTCAAGTTCATCTGTAATTACCTCATAGAGTAAGGGAGTAAACACAATATGATCTTGTGGATCTATCAAAGTAATTTGACAATTTTTATTTTTAAATCCCCAATAACTATGTAGATACAAAGCTGTATAAAGACCACCGAAGCCACCTCCTAATATACAAATTTTTGTAGCTGCATTACTTCCTTTTGGTATGTTAGATTTTTGTCCAGTTTCCACAGTTTTTAATGTTTATAAATTTGATTTTTTGTTGGGTAACTTTGTACAATTTTACTATTCAGTGTTGATGTCTATAGAAATAAACATCTCACCTAAAATACATTGTCATTACCGAAACAATTAAACAATTAAATAATTAAATAATTCAGGTTTAAAGCCTCCCCAATAAAGGGGAAAAAAGCGGTTGAGGGATGCCGAGGAGACCTCGGCATATCCAATCAACCAAGAGAAATAAATTTTTTCCTTATTAGTCAATCCTCTCCCTTTTAGGGCTATGCTTTATAAACATTTTTCTTAACATAAAACTTGACAACATAGACAAGTTATGTTTTAGTCTTGAATCGGCTTTTTCAGGAGAAAAGTGTATTGAAAAACACACTTTTTTATGAATGTAGACA
>NZ_JAAHHT010000497.1 GCF_010672085.1 Okeania sp. SIO3I5 | reverse complement strand
TTTCCCCTATTTTATTTCTCCATCTCCTGACTCCTGACTCCTGACTCCTTTGCCAAAAAGCCTCACTTTCCCGAGATACCAAATGGCTTCTATAAAGCCTCCCCTTTGAAGGGGAAAAAAAAGAACATATTCCTTTTTAGCGATCGCTACCTCATAGGGACAATTTTTCTGCCATACTCAGCCTAAAATCCTAACTATTCAACCGGACATGATATTACTGGCAAGAAACAGACTAATTTGAGGAGTTATTTCCAGGGGAAGAATCTAGTGCGCGATTGCCTTTCCTGCCCAAGAAACCATAAAAAACCGAAGGGTAAATCCCCAAATTCTTGATCACAACCAAACCAACCCATACATTCCACATAGCTATAGTCAAGCTAGTAGCGATCGCTGCCCCAATAGAACCAAATATAGGAATTAATACTGCATTCAAAATAATATTAATTAAAGCAGCATAACCAGTAATAAAAACCATTTTATTTTGATAACCCGTCATTATCAACAAAGTACCCACAGATCCACATAAAGAATCCACCACTCGTCCTAAAACCAATATCTTTAACTGCCAGTGAGCAGCGACAAAATCTGAGCCAAAAAGTCCCATCACAGGTTGAGCAAAAATAATCAAAATAGTACCAACAGCTAGGGAAAACCAGAAGATCCAGACAGTCACTTTAAAGACCAACTTTTGTAACTCCTGGCGATCGCCTTGCAGATAAAGGGTAGTAAAAGCAGGAGCGACTACAATATTAACAGTTTGCAAAGCGAAAGCTACCCATTGAGCAGTTTTCACTGCTGCACTGTAAATCCCTGCATCTTCTGCTCCAATCACCGAACCCACCATTACAATATCTGTTTGATTCAAAATCTCGGTAAATCCTGCCTGTAATAACAAAACTAGGGCAATTCTGATCCATTCTTGGTAGTTATAGATGGGAGTAGTCTGCTCAACTTCTCTATTCAATTTCCCCCACAATAACCATAACTGGAATGATAGAGCGATCGCTAACATTACCATTGCCATTTCTATTGTTGTGATGCTGCGGAGTGCGTGGTTTCTTTGCAAAAAAAACAATCCTCCTGACAACAATAATATTGGCGATATTACTAGGGAGGGTGCGTATGCCAAAGTGAAATCTTTCATTCCTCTAGCTGTTTCCAAAAATAACTGGACTAAAGCTTGCAGTGGCACCAACCAAATGCCGATGAGAAGTGGTTTTGTGTAGGCAAAGCTGTAATAATGATCGAGCAATAAAATTAGAGCAGTAGAGACTAAGCACAAGAAGATACTAGCTAATATGGTTAGCAATAAGCTGCCACGGATGATACCACCTAAACGCGCCCAATCTTGCTTAACTCGGTATTCTGAAATTAAGCGCAATACTGTGCTAGGGAAACCCAATCCTGCTGGAATTGCCAAAAGTAATGACCAAGAAATGACATATTCATAAATTCCGTACTCGGTTTTGCCCATCCATCGCGCAAGAAATACTTTAACTAAGTAGACGAGCAATAACCCTGTTAATTTAAGAATCAAGACTACTTTAACATCTTTAACTAGAGCGCTGAAGTTGAAACTGTCTGAATTTCCTGATAGTGAGGTTTGAGTCATAATATCATGTCCAGTTGAATAGTTATAAATAATTAGGGAGGAGTTAGGAGTTAGGAGTCAGGAGTTAGGAGTTAGGAGTAAAAGGAGTCGTAGGGGCGAACGGCCGTTCGCCCGTACAGGAGTAATATCATGTCCTGATAATTAGTATAAATAATTAGGGAGGAGTTAGGAGTTAGGAGTTAGGAGTTAGGAGTTAGGAGTTAGGAGTTAGGAGTTAGGAGTTAGGAGTTAGGAGTTAGGAGTAAAAGGAGTCGTAGGGGCGAACGGCCGTTCGCCCGT
>NZ_JAAHHT010000496.1 GCF_010672085.1 Okeania sp. SIO3I5 | reverse complement strand
GTAATGAGTAATGAGTAATGAGTAAGGAGTAAGGAGTAAGGAGTAAGGAGTAATATCAAATCCGGTTGAATACAAGAGTGTATTGTTGGGGGAGATGGTCCGATTGTCCGATTTAATAATGAACATATGCTATATAACCGGATTCTATATAAGACCAGAATTATTCAAACTATCTCTGAAAAAAGACCTCCATGCTGACTGTTTAGCATTAATAGAAATTGGTAAAAACGCTAGCAACTGGAAAACAAACAACGACCAGAAACTAGAAATATTAATCGACCTCCTTTGTCGAACCCACCCCCAAGAAAAAGTCTTAATCTTTTCCCAATTTGCTGACACCGTATATTATCTGACTACCCAAATCCAACAACGAGGTATTCAGAAAGTGGCAGGAGTTACCGGAAATTCAACCAACCCCGCAGAAACAGCATGGCGTTTTAGTCCGGAAAGTAACGGTAAACCTATTCCCAAAACAGAACAAATCAGAATTTTAATTGCCACAGATATTCTTAGCGAAGGTCTCAACCTGCAAGACTGTGCAATTATCATTAACTACGATCTACCTTGGGCAATTATTCGGTTAATTCAACGGGTGGGAAGAATAGATCGTATCGGTCAGAATGCAGCAAAAATTTTTTGTTATTCTTTCCTACCTGCGGAAGGAGTAGAGGAAATAATTAGGTTGCGGAGTCGTCTCAGACAACGGTTGCAAGAAAACGCCGAAGTAGTCGGAGCAGATGAAGCATTTTTTGAAGACGACATCGATCGACAAGTTATACTCGACCTCTACCATGAAAAATCAGGTATTCTGGATGGAGAAGATGACACAGAAGTAGACTTAATATCCGAAGCATATCAAATTTGGAAAAATGCTATTGATGCAGATCCCTCCCTGAAAAAAACTATCGAAAATTTGCCAAATGTAGTTTATTCGACTCGTGACTATCAACCTACTCCTAGTTATCCCGAAGGAGTGTTGCTCTATATGAAAACTGCCGAAGGAAATGATCATCTGGCGTGGGTAGACCAAAAAGGCAACAGCGTCACCCAATCTCAATTTGCCATTTTACGAGCAGCATCGTGTCACCCCAAAACTCCACCACATTCCCACAACCCCCAACATCACGAATTGGTGAAAAAGGGAGTCGAACTTATTGCTGAGGAAGAAAAGAATACAGGAGGTCAACTAGGTCGTCCATCAGGGTCAAGGTTTCGTACTTATGAACGGTTAAAGCGATATGTTGCCGAAGTTAAAGGTACATTATTTGCCTCTGAAAATTTGAGAAAAGCGATCGCTCAAATTTATCAACATCCTTTGAGACAGTCAGCTATTGATAGACTTAACCTTTGTCTAAAAAGTGGAGCAACCGACGAGCAACTGAGTGAATTAGTAGTTGCCTTATATATAGATGAGCAACTCTGCATTATCCAGGAAGAAGCAACAACCCAGGAAGCACAAATTATTTGTTCATTGGGATTATTCCAATCGTAATGGTTTGGTCTCCAAACCCTCCTACCAAATCCACCAAACAACCAAAAATCCCCTCAACCAAAATTGGAAAACATCACCGTAGGGGTTTGGTCTCCAAACCCTCTTCCAAATATTAAACCACCACCGTAGGGGTTGGGTCTCCAAACCCTCCTACCAAATCCACCAAACAACCAAAAATCTCCTCAACCAAAATTGGAAAACATCACCGTAGGGGTTTAGTCTCCAAACCCTCATGGAAAAATCTCAAAACTATAACGTTGCACTTCAGGGTCAAACCCCCCACCCCAAAACCCAAATTGGAAAACATCACCGTAGGGGTTGGGTCTCCAAACCCTCATGGAAAAATCTCAAAACTATAACGTTGCACTTTAGGGTTAGACCCCCCACCCCAAAACCCAAATT
>NZ_JAAHHT010000495.1 GCF_010672085.1 Okeania sp. SIO3I5 | reverse complement strand
ATCAATGTCAACACAGGGGGAGGACATCACCTCTGTCATGCTCCGCGGTCAGGGTTTCCCAGACGCTCAGAATCCCTATTTTTCCATCCCCCCTAACCCCCCTTTGAAAGGGGGGAATAGAAGGGCAACGTCGGGAGTATGTCAAAAAACAAAAGGCAATATAGAAGTGGGGGCAGGTATCATCTCAGGCCCCCGCAAGTCTAATAGTTGTACAATAATTAGATAGGCGATCGCCAAACCGATAGAAATTACCCCAGTAATAATAGCTACAATTTTTCCACGATCCATCATTTTCTACTCCTGAAACTATAATAATTAAAAAAATTAACTTTTTGTAGGTTGGGTTAAGCGGTAGCGCAACCCAACAGACAAAAGAGGTTTGTTGGGTTTATCCTACGGATAAGCTCCGCTAACGTTTCTCAACCCAACCTACAATATTATAGCGCTACGCGAAGCGTGAATAGGGAATAGCAGACTAATAAAGGGTTTTTCTTATAGGGAAATGCTCCGCAAACAGGATTTAGAAATGTCCTAACCTTAATGCGTAGCGCTATACTTTTGATTTTTGACTTTCTTTACCAAAAAAAGAGGTCCAAAGTCTCCTCTTTTAAGGGGATGAAAAGAATAAATTTCATTATTTTCAGCCTCTGGGTGAGCGCCAGAGGTACTGATAACTGATAACTGATAACTGATAACTGAAATTACCCAGAACGTCTACGCAAAACCTCCACCAAAGTCAGAAAATCTTCTGGCAAAGGAGCGATCGCTTCAACCAACTCTCCCGAAACAGGATGTTCCAACTCCAGTCGCCAAGCATGAAGAGCTTGACCATTTAAGTTTACTCCCACCGAACGACCCTTCCCATAAATAATATCCCCCACAATAGGATATCCTATTTTAGCACTGTGAACCCGAATTTGATGAGTCCGCCCAGTTTCCAACCGAAACAACATCATGGAAAAATTTCCCAAACGTTCCTTAATTTCCCAATGAGTAACAGCAACTTTTCCACCTCTTTCCACTGGTGTCACAGCCATTTTTTTTCGGTCTACCCGATGACGACCAATAGGTAAATCTATTTTACCACTATCAGTTTTCGGACTACCATAAACCACTCCCAAATATTCCCGCCTCGCCGTTTTTGCCTGCAACTGTCCCTGCAAATGTTGATAAGCTCGGTCTGTTTTCGCCACCATTATCGCGCCAGTGGTATCCTTATCCAAGCGATGCACAATACCTGGTCGTTGGACTCCCCCAATACCTGCGAGAGAGTCACAATGAGCTAAAAGTGCATTCACTAAAGTACCCTCAGAATGTCCGGGAGCTGGATGTACCACTAAACCTGCTGGTTTGTTGATAATTAATAAAGCATCATCTTCATAGAGAATATCTAAAGGAATATCATTAGCTTTTATTGCCAAAGGTATTGGTGGCGGAATAGTTACAATAATTTTATCCCCTTGTTGTACTGTTGCTTTTTTAGAAGTACAGATATCGTCGTTGACTTTCACATTACCTTGAGAGATTAACTTTTGGATCTGCGATCGCGATAAATCTAACATTTGTTGAGAAAGCCAAATATCCAAACGTTGAGTTATTTCATCCCCACTATTCACCTGTAAAAGAATTGAACTTTGATCAGTCATAATTGATAAAAATTATTAGTGAAATTACCACTCTATCTAATCTACGCTTTAGTATTGTAAAGTTTTATTAATTTTATAGAAAAACATAGGAAAACAACTAAAAATATCTTAGACTGAGAAAGGATTGCAGAACAGCTCGTTAAATGTTGACAGGAGGGATAATACAGTTAGTAGAACGTACTATCATTAAAAAAAATAATCTGGTGTCAAATACAATGAGTCATGTCAATGTTCGTTTAAATACCGATAAGAAAAGTAGTCCCAAACGCTTTTAGC
>NZ_JAAHHT010000494.1 GCF_010672085.1 Okeania sp. SIO3I5 | reverse complement strand
CCTTTGCTGAAGCAGTATATTTTATCCAATGAAGTAGAGGCGAATTGCCATTCCTCTCTACATTCTTGCAGTGACTAAATTTGATAGGAGCAAGTTAGTTCAAACAACATTTTTACCTGGGTTTGGAGACCAAACCCCTACAGTTTTTTTTACCAATAACTTACCGAAAAAATTAAACAATTAAACAGTTAAATAATTAGATAATTCAGGTTTAAAGCCTCCCCTTGAATACGAATTTAAAAATTTATGCATTTTCATTTCCTTTCTTACTCCTAACTCCTAACTCCTAACTCCTAACTCCTAACTCATTACTCATTACTCCTAACTCATTACTCATTACTCCTAACTCATTACTCATTACTCCTAACTCATTACTCCTAACTCATTACTCATTACTCCTAACTCATTACTCATTACTCATTACTCATTACTCCTAACTCATTACTCATTACTCATTACTCTTCAGTAATACGATAACTAATTACCCGGATTCTATATTAAAAGGGGAGGCTTTAAACCAAAATTTTTCGGTAAATGTATTTCACAACTGTGGGAATTACTATATATATTTAATTAAATTAACAGGACTTACGCAGAGACACTATATATAGCGTCATATAGCGTTCAAAAACTATAACGTTATAAATATGTAGTGTTTAGAACTCAAAAATGCGTAAGTCCTGATTAATTAATTCTGACACTAGATTGGATAGGTAGTACAAAATAGATATAATGAATGAATCAAGAAAAAATCCCGATTGAGGTAAAATAATTATGTTAACTGCTGTTAATTCATCCCAAAAAATTACTCTGGAAGAGTTTTTACAATTGCCAGAAACAAAACCAGCAAGCGAATATTTTAACAATAAAATTTATCAAAAACCAATGCCACAAGGAGAACATAGCACAATTCAGGCTTATCTATTATCAGCTATTAATCAAGTCGGTAGACCAAAACAATCAGCAATGGCATTCCCAGAATTAAGGTGTACTTTTAACGGACGTTCCATAGTTCCAGATGTTTCAGTTTTTGCATGGCAACGTATTCCGAGAAAACCTAATGGTAGAATCGAAAATAGATTTGAAATAGCACCAGATTGGGCAATAGAAATTCTCTCGCCAAAGCAAGGTGCTAATCAATTAATTAATAAGATTATTTTCTGTCTAAATAATGGTACTAAACTAGGTTGGTTAATAGATCCTGAAGATGAATCTGTAGTGATTTTTAAACCAAACCAACAACCAGAAATTAGATATAATTCTGATAATTTACCAGTTCTAGATTTATTAACAGATTGGCAATTATCTATTGCAGATTTATTTAGTTGGTTATATTAGATTTAGGGAGTAGGGATGAGGGATTAGGGAATAGGGAGAAGTCAGTAATTGATTTTATTTTTGATTATTGGAAATGTCTACTAGATTTCTGATTAATTAATCACTATAGAAGCGCTGATCGTATCTTTGCCCACGATTGAATTTTTGATTTACGGATTGGGATTGGAATAGAAGTAATACACCGAAAAGATTGAAAAATACTCCTCTACTTTTCAGTATTAAAATCAGAAGATTCATTGGCTTAGATTCCGATTTTAGCACTTCCCAAACTTTTGCATTCTCTGAAGCTCCTGAAAAAAAATCGCGCGTGAAAGGATTTTCCGTTGCATCCTCGCCCAAATTTTGATATCATAAATATTAACTGGGGTAGCTCGCCTGTACGCATGATTTTTTATTCAACCAAATTTCCTGACTCAGAAATGATCGAGTATTCAGGAATTTTCTTTGGCAAAGCAATACCAGAAATACCTTCATCTTATGAGAGCTTCCCAGAAACATAATATGTTTGTTTTTCCCATCATCAAATTTTTCCATCCATCACTCCTAAGTGGAAAACCAGCAACATTTTCATTTTCTGAAGCTCCCGAAAAAAAATCGCGCGTCAAAGGATTT
>NZ_JAAHHT010000493.1 GCF_010672085.1 Okeania sp. SIO3I5 | reverse complement strand
ACTTCTGGCCAAAAGTTATTACGCAAGGTTGCTAGCTGTTAGGCGTGTGACCCAGGTAGACCCGGGTAAGAAAACTGCCGGGATAGATGGTATTAAAAATTTACCACCCATGTAGCGTTTCAACTTGGTGAACCTCCTAAACACACGCTACCTCAAAGCAAGTCCGACCCTGAGAAATCTGGATACCAAAACTAGGGAAAGATGAAAAACGCCCGTTAGGCATCCCTACGATGTATGACAGAGCGCTACAAGTCCTGGCAAAGCTAGGTATGGAACCAGAGTGGGAGGCACGCGCATGAACCTAATAGCTATGGTCTTTTCCGGAGGTCAACACATGATGCCATTGAGGCTATTTATAAAAGCATCAACCACAAACCAAAATATGTGTTGGATGCCGATATATCCAAATGTTTTGACCGGATTAACCATGATGTACTGCTAGGAAAAATAGGTCACTCCCCCTATAGACGATTAATCAAACAATGGTTAAAGTCTGGGGTGGTTTACAAAAATCATTTCCTAGAAACTATGGAAGGAATGCCACAGTCCGGGGTAATTTCACCCCTGCTAGCAAACATCGCCCTACACGGTATGGAAGAAAGACTCATGGAATTTGCCAAAACTTTAGACATGAAGAATAATCATGGGCGTCAAATAGGTTGGCAAGCCAAAGTAAGAAGTCTAACATTAGTGCGCTATGAGTCATGACTTCGTTATCCTGCACGAAGATATCAAAGTAGTGTTACAGGCAAAAACCGTAATACAGGAATGGTTAAACCAGGTAGTAGGAGAACTAAAGCCAGAAAAAACCTTGCATTGCCCACACTTTGGAGGAATATGAAGGGAATAAACCTGGATTTGACTTCTTAGGTTTCACAGTAAGGCAATGGAAGGTTAAGTCAACTGAACAAGGATTTAAAACGCTGATTAAACCATCTTCCAAGAGTATGAAAACTCACTATCGGAAATTGGCGGATATATGTGATTCTCACAAAACCGCCTCTACTAAAGCAATAATCGCAAAATTAAATCCGGTAATCAGAGGATGGGCTAACTACTTCTCAACCGTAGTCAGCAAAGAGGTGTTCAGGGAATTGGATATGCTCTTGTGGAAAAGACTAGGTCGGTGGGTAAGTAGAAGGCATCCAAATAAGTCAGCAACTTGGGTTAGGAAAAAGTATTTCCCCAACGTAAAAGAAACCAGGAATTGGATACTTAACGATGGCGAATATGTACTAAACCAACACTCAGATGTTCCCATTATAAGGCGCATCAAAGTTAAAGGTAATAAATCACCCTATGATGGTGACTGGACTTATTGGAGTAGCAGAATCGGAAAACATCCAGGCGTAAGGAAAGAAGTCACAACGCTGCAAAAACGGCAAAAGAATAAATGCGCCTAAATGTGGACTAACCTTGAGACCAACTGACCTACTGGAAGTTGACCATATAAAACCAAGGTTTAAGGGTGGTGACAACACATATAAAAACAAACAATTGTTGCACCGACATTGCCACGATACTAAAACTGCCTTAGATAAAAAGACATACACACAACCGAAGTTACAGGACTTACCTGAAGGTTATTTATGGGTTGACGATATGTTGATACTGAGGGAGGGATGTACCTATGAAAAAGGACGTTTAAGAGAGGAGCGGTGTGAGGTGAAAGTCTCACGCACGGTTCTGAAGACGAGTCGGTTTGGTAACAAGCCTTGCTTAGTTTAACAGAAGTTCCCGTTATAATCTTTGATTTAACGGGAGAAACTTCACCACTAAGTAATCAATGAAAAATATTAGCAAAGAATGTTAAACTAAGCCAGGTAAGTTACCCTACCCGACTCGTCTTCAGAACCGGACGTGAGACTTTCACCTCATCGCGGCTCCTCTCTTAAACGTCCCTTGTCATGGGCACATCCTGCTTCAGAGTTAACATATCGTCAATCCATATA
>NZ_JAAHHT010000492.1 GCF_010672085.1 Okeania sp. SIO3I5 | reverse complement strand
AAATAGCAATGGCAGCATTAGCATTTACTAGAAAACTATCTTCAATGCGGAGCAGAAAAGCTCGTTTGAGAGCGACGGGCAACCAGGGTGTACGAAAATGGAGTCGTACACGCTCTACCAAGGGAGGCGGAATTCAAAATCTCTTCAAAAATTGGGGAGGTAGGTTAGTCGGTTGGATTAATTCGGGATTAAATGAACTCAAGAAAAGACTAAGCAAAATTAGCGTCACCCAAATCTTCCAGGCATTAGTAAATACCGGAAACCTACTGCTTAACTTTAATTTCCAAGTAACTGACACTGAAATCGACAAACAAATCGACGCCATCAATAAGTCAATTGTGACGCGTGGTTTTGGAGCTGTTGGTAGAACACTGGGGAGTACAATATGTGGACTTGGGGGCGCTGCCCTGATTACCAAATTTAATCCATCTCTGGGGTATCATGTAATGAGCAATGTCGCTCCTGAAGTGGCTGAGGAATTACTGTCGGAATGGAGTCAAGCACTTTCCCAAGCTGCTACACAATATGCCACAGCAAAAGCTTTGGAATTCTTTAAAGGTGCTAGGAAATTCCTCAAAGATCCAAACAACCCATTTGGTCAAGTATTGAGAAAACTTGTAGGAGACAAAACTATTGATGAATGGGGAAATCCAGGGAATAAGGAGTGGACTTTCAAGAAGGGAGTAGGTAATTTAGTTAAACGAGTCATTAAAGACGAAGAGTTACTGGAGAACCTTCAAGAAGGATGGGAAGAGTTCAGCGATGCTTGTATTGATGCCGGATTTATGATTGCAGGCAGCATTGATGATTGGATTGGGATGCAGAGTTGGCAGCGAGAGGGATTGCTTGGTAGAACTCGTACTATTCAAGTTACCCCTAATCGCGAGGTGCCTTCGGAAACAGTAATATTGACTGGAACGGAACAAAACCTCCGGACTGCTACAACTGAAATAATTGCCACTTCTCAACTATTGAACAATAGAGATATTGGCACGCAAATTATTGGAGAAGACAATGAACCTATCATCACCAATAACGGTATTTCAGTGACTCTTGAATTTTATGCTTACTCCCAACCTCCTTACAATACAAACGAAAGAATCAAGGAAGGAAATGCTCGTTCTCGTCTGACAATTCCTAACTGCGACCCATTAAAGTTGAATTGGGATAACATTAAAACATTATTCGGTGGTAAGAATAAATCTCACGATAAGGGAGATATTTTTGCTGAAGCGCGATTAGATAATGGTAGAAAGTTGAAGAGTTGGGTGGATTCTGAACCGGAGGGAGTTACTCTGTTGGAGAAGATGGCAAGAATATCCAAAGCTGATATTATTCTACCAATACAATTTACATCTAAAAGAAAGTATGAAGGAAAGGGTAGGATTCAACCGAGAAAAAGGCGACCTCAATATTTAGCGTATATACACATTTCGAATAATCCTCGAATTACTAAATATGAAGCATTGAGTAATCAAAAAGAGGTTAAGGCATCAAAAGGGAGGATTCCTATGTATTATGAATCCAAACCATCGTGGGTGGATGATAAAATCAGGGATATCGTTAAAAAAAGTGGTAATGATTAATAATAAGGTAATAATTAATAAGAGTATTTAGGGGAGATATGACTACAGTTCCTATAGACTGGAGTGAATTAACAAATGCAATTGACCAATTGAGAATTGCTTGGGTTGGTAGTTCATATTTATACACTTGGGATAATTATCCAACTTCCTTGGAAGCGGACATTCCCCAAGAGATTGTTTCTATTTCAGAAAAGGGGAAGTATCAGATTCTAATCGCCAACTTATCTAATCAAACCATCTCCCTTTATCTGGGGGGTGACGGCGCAGAAAATCTCGGACATGGTAACAGTGCTTGGTTCATCCCTCCTGGTAAACCAATTGAAATTGAAATTAATGAGTGTTCGATTTCCGCTGTTTCTCCTGAAGATTCTGAT
>NZ_JAAHHT010000491.1 GCF_010672085.1 Okeania sp. SIO3I5 | reverse complement strand
TCAAAAACCAGTCACCCCAACAAGAGCAACCACAGACGATATAGATAACTCGATCAAACTCTTTTTCATAATCAATCTCTCCCTAAAATTCTATTTATTAGTTTTTCCTCTTTGTTATATAGCTCTTTACTAAAGCTAAATAATTTACTCTTGCCTTCTCCAACCACTCTGCTGCCTCATCCCCATTACCTAACACATATTCCACCTTCCCTAATCCCAATTGCATCATCGCCTTAACTTCGCTCATCTCCTCCTCCACAGTCAACGCCAATCCTTGCTGATAAACCTCCTTCGCCATTAAACTCAATCCTACCTGTCGGTAACTATCTCCCAACAACTGATAAACCGTTGCTGTCTGACTTCCAGATTTGACTAACCCTTCCAATACCTGAATTACCTCAAAATTTAGTTGATTATCTTCATTTAACTGATTCCCTCGGTAGAAATAAGCTAAAATCAATCCTTCTTGCTCTTGAGTTAATTCCTGCTGCTTAATATTCGCTACTTGTTCCCGTACAGTCTTTGCTTCCTCATCCTCTAACACAGAAAACCAATGCTCGCCTTCTTGTGCAGAACGAGCGCCATTATCCGCGACTATAGTTACAAAATAAGATTTCCCAGGTTCCAACTTTCCATCATAAAGAATTTGGGTTTCATTGGTTTCTCCTTCCCAATCCTCAACCTTAACTGTATAGTTAGTTGCCCCAGGAACTTCATTCCAGCGAATAGTTAACGGCTCATTCAAAACGTAAGTATTGCGGGAACTAATCAGATATGGCAGTTCTTTTAGCTTTTCTTCTCTGAGAGTAGGATCGCGGAGTTTATCGTTATTACAATCTGGGCATAATCTAATAACTGCCTCTCTTTCAGGACATACCTCAGAAACAGGATACGTTCCTGCTTGTTCTACTGTCCGTTGATTCAGATCGCTACAATAAACCGTTACCGAAGCATTACTTCTTAGTTTAATTTTGTCCTCACCACTGAGAGTAATACCAGACTCAGCTTGATAAAAATCCTTCCATTGTGTCTTTTTTACCTCGACATTCCCCCGAACATCAATAAGCACATGAATGGGACTACTTAAGACAGGAGTCGCCCATCCGATAAGTGTTAAGCTCAATAAAGCCTGAATTGTTCCTTTCCAATTGAGTTTCATAATGATTAATAATTAAAGTTTAATGACAACCTCAAACTGTCATTGCGAGGGGGGCTGAGAAAGTAATTATCTTAGTTTGCCAATCCTTAACCCCCCCGTGGCAATCTCGGAGATTGCTTCGGCTAAGTTAATACTTTCTCCAAAAGGTTAACTGTTTAGATTACCGCCTCGCAATGACAATTGCTTGGCTTTCTTGCAGTGACAACCGCTTGGCTTTCTTTCACCCCCGTGGCAATCTCGGAGATTGCTTCGGCTAAGTTAATACTTTTTCCAAAAGGTTAACTGTTTAGATTGCCGCCTCGCTTCGGACAACCTCTTGCTTTCTTTTCTTCAAACAATGTAATTGTTAATTGTTAATTGTTTTTTAGCTTCATCAGGACTTACGCAAATTCCTAGACAAAACGCTATCTGTAGAGGGCGAATGCCATTCGCCCCTACTAGATATGGTGGCTGTGCGTAAGTCCTGTTCATATAACCATCCATCCTCTTCAGAATTAATAGTACCCGCAGCTACACGAGGTTCGATTAATTGACGACATTGTTGCCAATTTCCTTTAACTTCAGAAGATGGTTTACCTGTCTTTGACAAGACTTGACTGTAGATACAAAAAGCCGCCCCTGGATTACGGATATCTTCCTAATTTTTTTGAGCAATGGCCATTGCAGGCAAAAGATTGGCCAAAGCATCATATCGCTTTTGTTTAAATCTTGCCCACCCTAAATTTTTATATATGCCATATTTTTAAGTCTCGAAATTCGACTTTTCTTGATTCGTTAATCCCTCAAAATTCCTTTCTTTTTCCTCAAAAAGCTGCAAAACATTTTTTCCGCAAATCATTTTCAAGA
>NZ_JAAHHT010000490.1 GCF_010672085.1 Okeania sp. SIO3I5 | reverse complement strand
AGTTGAGTAGACCACTAAATTCATTGTTAGGAGTCAGGAGTCAGGAGTCAGGAGTCAGGAGTTAGGAGTTAGGAGTCAGGAGTCAAGAGTTAGGAGTGAAGAGTAAGTATCATTGTGGTTTATTCATCATTAAACCGCTGTAATGCTCAAGCAACGTCCCTACAGGGGATGGAGAGATGGGGAGCAAAATTGTTGTTGGGTTACCCGGACGGGATCTTGCTACGTTATACCTCTTAATCCGTATATCCGTGCCATAATCCGTGTGAGCGCCTCAACCCAACCTACTAAAACTTACCTTTCTAATTCCTCAACTGACTTAGGAACTCCGGCAGTTAATACTTTACATCCTTCCTCCGTAACCAAAACATCATCCTCAATTCTTACCCCAATTCCGCGCCAACGATCGTATACTTCTGGTTGACCTGCCACCGGTTTAATATTAGGACCAATATAAATACCAGGTTCCACAGTTAACACCTGTCCTGGTTGTAAATTTTGCGGTTCTTCTCCCCATTGATAAACACCCACATCATGCACATCTAAACCCAACCAATGTCCGGTTCTGTGCATATATAAATGCTTATATTTTTCCTTTTCAATTATTTCATCAATATTCCCTTTTAACATTCCTAAATCCATCAATCCTTCCACTAAAACTCGCACCGCCGTATCGTGAATTTGCTTATAAGGATTCCCCGGTTTTACCTGTTCAATTGCTGCTAACTGCGCCCTTAAAACTAACTCATAAATAACCCTTTGTTCCGGTGTAAATTTCCCACTAATTGGAAAAGTCCGAGTAATATCAGAATTATAATAATTGTAAGCAGCTCCAGCATCAATTAACAACAAATCATTTTCTCGCATTTGCCGATTATTTTCTATGTAATGAAGAATGCAAGAATTAGCACCAGAAGCAACAATAGAAGGATAAGCAGGAGTAGCTCCATGACGAGAAAATATATACTCCATTTCCGCTTGAATTTGATATTCAAATTTCCCAACTTCAGCAAACCTCATAGCATGGTTATGAGCATCAACAGCAATATCAGCAGCTTTCTGCATTTGCTCCAATTCCACATCACTTTTAATCAAACGCATGGGATGTAAAATTGTACCTGAATCTTGAATTGCTGTTGGTCCAATGCCATATTTGGGATAGACTCGCATCAAATTTTGCCAATGTTTAAACACTGTTTCATTAAAGTTGCGATCGCGCCCCAAACGATAATAAATTTTATCTGCCTTTTTCAAATATTGGGGCAATTTTTGATTTAACTCATTAATAGAAAAAGCTGCATCTGCACCGTACCTTTCCTTAGCAACTTCCACACCAGTGAGATAACCACTCCAAGTTTCTTTTTCGGGATCTTTTGGTTGTACAAACAAAATAAATTTATGTTTTTCATGGTGAGGAGCAATAACTGCCACTGCTTCCGGTTCATTAAAACCTGTTAAATAAAAAAAGTCGCTATCTTGACGATAGGAATATTCTATATCATTGTGCATGACAGCCATCGGCGCACTTCTGAAAATAGCAGTACCGTTGCCAATTTTTGCCATTAAATTTTCCCGTCGTTGTTTGTATTCTGAGTAATTTGTCATGGTTTATTTGTTATAAGTTTAGAAGAAAAAAGTTAGCAGGAAGAAGTTAGAAAGAGACGATTTTATCTGTCCAAGGAAATAGATAAAATCAACTTAGCTCTAATACCAACAGGACTTACGTAGGCAAACCCAGAAACCCGGTTTCTCGTAGAACTTTACTGTTCAAAACAACGATTTATCATAGAAACCGGGTTTCTTTGCGTAAGTCCTAACCAAATTATTTGTATTAAGCTTCTTTAGTACAGATACATCAAGTCCGGCAATTCCCGGTAAAAGTCGGGAAAACCGTTCATAGTAATGTGATGGCAGAACCATCAACATTTGCGGTATCTCGCAATGCTTTGAGGAATATCCCCAAAGCGCCGTTCCAATCTCTCGGCATTGAGTGACCACCCATTGCGGGCAAGATGA
>NZ_JAAHHT010000049.1 GCF_010672085.1 Okeania sp. SIO3I5 | reverse complement strand
AAGGAGTAAGGAGTAAGGAGTAAGGAGTAATATCAAATCCAGTTGAATACAAGAGTGTATTGTTGGGGGAGATGGTCCGATTGTCCGATTTAATAATGAACATATACTATATAACCGGATTCTATATAAGAAAGGAAATGAAAGTGCATAAATTTTTAAATTCGTATTCATGCTTAACATATTTTAGTTGAGGAAGTAATTTTGCGATTACTGTATAACCGGATTTTATATCAGAAGTCAGAAGTCAGAAGTTTGATAGCGGTTTTCATTAACATACAATACAGAGATTTTGGCTTAAAGGCAGAATAGAAGGCACTTATGCTGAGGAAAAGTTTTGTAGTCTATCTTTGTGAAAACCACTACAAAGGCAAAACCTTCAACCTAGGGTAGATACTTCTCCAGGTTTTACACAGATGAATTACTTCTCCAGTTTGAAAAGCTCCATCCCTACACGGTGCTGGTGCATTGTCATTATTTTTGTTACGAGAACAGTGGGAGCAAAATGCTCCCGTGCCAGGCATTCCTTGTTCCTGTATACCATATACCATTATATAAAATCCGGTTATACAGTAATCGCATTGAAAAATCCTCAACTAAAAAAATATGTTAAGCTAGAAGCACGAATTTAAAATTTTATGCCTTTTCATTTCCTTTCTTACTCCGTACAGACCTTCGCATTTTTGTTATGCAACGTCCCTACCTTCTTACTTCTTACTTCTTACTTCTTACTTCTTACTTCTTACTTCTTACTTCTTACTTCTTACTTCTTACTTCTTACTCATTACTCATTACTCATTACTCATTACTCCTCAGTAATACGATAACTAATTACCCGGATTCTATACTTCAGCAGAACTACCCCCTACACTTGCTTTCAGGAGAACTTAACTTCAGTCTTCTGGCAATCTTTCAATAATAAGTGCTACCTTGTGATGATATAATCTAACAAGGTATCACTTATTAAATATTGAGATAGTAAACATCAGTTAGACGGATGCATAGGTTTGTTCTCGGGAAAGAACAACTTCAGGAACAGACAAACTACTTATATAGTGACTTTCATCAGAACTCCAGAGAGCTTGCGCTACTCCTAAGTATCCTCTGGAAGCCTTAGAAACACT
This sequence comes from Okeania sp. SIO3I5, assembly GCF_010672085.1. Lineage (GTDB taxonomy): Bacteria > Cyanobacteriota > Cyanobacteriia > Cyanobacteriales > Microcoleaceae > Trichodesmium. Next base: position 46,600 of record NZ_JAAHHT010000049.1, on the reverse strand, counting down.
TATAGCTGTGTTGATGACTGTTGGTAAACAAGGACTAGGCATTAATGTTGTAAAAAAGGTATTAACCATAGACAACAATATGAGCGTCCAAAAAAATCCTAATGCCGGCAATAAAATTAAGTCAGGCATGACGAAGCGACTGATGCGCTTCCATATAGCTTGTTGAGGTATTGTAATAACTACGGCAAGCGTCGCAAAAAGGGAATTATTCAGTTTTTCTACCATTTTTCTAGATCGTCAGAGTCAAGTTTATCGGGCGCAACAAATCAGACCTATACCTACCAAGGATTCTGAATCGACAATCTGTCTAATTGTTATAGAAAGTTGACTCTTCATTCTCCTCTCAATGCCTACGAAGTTAGCTGACGGGCTAGGGCTGAGAGATGCCCTTCTCTACATCTTTATTTTTCAACCTTAAAGATTTCTATTCAGAGATAAGCCCCTTATTTTTGGTTCCTCCGCTCCAGCAGCACTCTTGCTGTGCTTTTCTTGCCAGATTAGGCTGACTGTCTTTTGCTTTTAATATAATCTTAACTTCTCGATCGCAACTTTGTCAACATTTTTTTTAGAAAAATTTTCCAGGATTCGATCAAAATTTTGAGTTAGGAATTTGAGAGTATGTCAAGAAGTTTTTTAACCAAAGTTAAATTATTCCCATGACTAAGTTTGAGAATTTGAGAATCTCCTAAGAGTAATGGCCACTATTATACTATTGCTCCAGAAAAATGCCCTATATCTATACTACTACTATTTAGTCTATTAATTTTCCGTACAATTTCCCACTGAATCTTTACGCTTTAAATCACTCTTTCTATTAGACATCTCCAGATCAAGAGAAAACACTTAACTGGGAAGGAGTAATATCATGTCCGGTTGAATAGTTATAAATAAAAATGGAGGAGTAATGAGTAATGAGTAATGAGTAATGAGGAGGGAATTTTAAGCTATAAATGAAGAGAAAGTTTTTTGATCACTAATTATCCGGACATGATATAATTGATAATAATGAAGCGTTTCGCTGCACGACATGTTTGCGGAGCATGACCTAGGAAAAGGCAGAGCCTAGCGGTAGCTATATCGCTTCACTCTAATTTTATCACTACATATACAAAACCACCTAACTTTTTTCACATTCCCGTTTTGTTACATCATGTCTGTACCTAAACATATCCTTCAGTCGAGAGTCTACCCACCAACCTAAAAAAGATTCTGTTAACCATCCCCCAGGCAAAGAAAATGCGATCGCATCGGTTAACCTAGTCTGACCATCTTCCAGGCTAAACTGATGACGATGAGTCCAGCTTGCCATTGGGCCTTCTTTCTGTTCGTCAGTAAACAGACTATATTGTTTATACTCTGTATGTACGGCCACCCACTTCACAGGAATTGGACCTAGCCAAATGATAAATTCTGATCTTGCCCCTATTTCCAGTCCACCTTGACGACGCATAATTTGGACTGGTTGCCAAGGTGGGGTAAGTATTTGGAGAATATCGGAACGTTCGTGGAATTTCCAAACCACCTCAAGTGGAGCATTGATTAAAGTTGAATAGTGAAAATGCAACATATTTAAACCGTTTCCTTAAGAGCAAAATTTATGATTATTTATGCTTTTGATATGATAGAACCTAGATTATTATATCGTCTTCTTACTTTATAAAAGTAGAGAAAATGATTAAAGAGGTAGCATAATGTGATTAGGGTTTATTTAGATACCAGTATTTATAATCGCCTTTATGACGATAAAAATCAGGTAAACATTTTTTTAGAAATGCAAGCTACAATTAGTATTTTAAATCTAATTGAAATGAAAAAAATCCAATCAGTTAATTCATTTGTCCTAGAATATGAAAACCAAAAGCATCCTACACTAGGAAAGCGAAATGCAGTTAATGAGTATCTTAAACAATCCAATTTTAACTTTCCTGGCGGGAAGTCCCGCGCTCTCCATCCCCCCTAACCCCCCGTGCATAGGGGGGAGGGGGAGCGTCGGGATGAAAGCCAGGGCCAGGATTCGGATCCCTTCATAAGCTAAACGTTTATATGCCCAAGACACAAGCTAAGAGCATTTTGTTATTGTAAAAGTCAAAACAGGGGGAGGACATCACCTCTGTCATGCGCAGCGGTCAGGGTTTCCCAGACTGAAGAATCTCTATGAGTCCCGTAAGGGCAACGTCGGGAGTATGTCAATGAATCAATTAAAAACAGAGCGAATCAACTAGAAATAGAAGGAATTAAAAAGTTAAAAGTCAAAAGTAAGAAATAGAAATATAGGTGGTGCTCCAAGGAAGTGTGGGAATGTTCATTAATGGATAATGGATAATGGATAATTACCTCTCCCTAAAAGGGAGAGGATTGATTAAAAGGAAAAGATTTATTTTTTTTCCCTTGAAAGGGGAGGCTTTAAACCTGAATTATCTAATTATTTAATTGTTTAATTATTAATTATTTCGGTAAAATAAGAATTGTCTCTAAAGCGATCACCAAAATAACCAACAAAACAAGCCCCTAGTATTAAGATTTCTCTGGCTTTTCAGTCTTAGGGTATGTTTTAGTACATCAATAATCGGGAAACAGAAGGATGAAGTTGCCTGGGGAAACTGCTATTACTATTGAACAATAGATAAATCTCACATCAATAATCGGGAAACAGAAGGATGAAGTTGCCTGGGGAAACTGCTATTACTATTGAACAATAGATAAATCTCACATCAATAATCGGGAAACAGAAGGATGAAGTTGCCTGGGGAAACTGCTGTTACTATTGAACAATAGATAAATTTCACATCAATAATCGGGAAACAGAAGGATGAAGTTGCCTGGGGAAACTGCTATTACTATTGAACAATAGATAAATCTCACATCAATAATCGGGAAACAGAAGGATGAAGTTGCCTGGGAAAACTGCTGTTATACCAATTTCAAAAAATACTGTTACAGTGAAATATGTCTAAAGGTATTAACTAAAAAAAGTAGTTAAATGAAATGAGAACAAGGATTTACATAGTTCGTTTAGCGATCGCTACTGCTATTAGATGATCACTCAATAATTTTATACCTGTTTGACTGTAACAATATTTTTTGAAAATGGTATTACTATTGAACAATAGATAAATCTCACATCAATAATCGGGAAACAGAAGGATGAAGTTGCCTAGGGAAAACTGCTGTTACTATTGAACAATAGATAAATCTCACATCAATCTCAGAAAAAGCAGATAAAAATTGATCAATTACAACAATAAAGTTTCCTTCCTTCTTCTTCCTTCTTCCTTCTTCCTTCTTAACTTCTTCCTTCTTCCTTCGCCTCAGCTAAATGCTTTTTCAAAGTTGCTACAGGTAGAGGACCTTGAATATGATTCCAAGGCAAAACTTGTTCTAATTCCCAATCATTAAAAACATAAAAATCTAACTCTGGCAACTTTCCACGCAACTCCTTAAAAGCTCTCTTATAACTACCTAAAGAATCTCCATAATTTCTCACCAATTCTAATAAATGAGATACCCTTCGATCCCCTCTAGAAATTAACCCTTGAATTACCGACCATTTATAACTTTCTGGGCGAAAATCTATTCCCTTTGAGCGTAATTTTTTCTCCAAAAATTTCAGCCGTTTTTCTGACTGAGCATTTACGCCAAACCATTGAAAAGGAGTATGAGATTTCGGCACAAAAGTGCTGCAACCTAAACTTAACCTCAACCCAGGAACAGCTTTTTTCAAAGTCAACATCATCTCCACAGTCGCATCTAAATCTTCTTCCTCTTCTCCCGGTAAACCTACCATTCCATAAAACTTAATACCTTTCAAACCACCAGCTTTAGCATTAATAGCAGCTTGAATAATTTCCTCATTTTCTAACTTTTTATTGATAATTCTGCGCAGGCGATCGCTCCCACTTTCTACAGCAATTGTAATTGATTTTGTATCTCGGTTCGCTAAAATTTTTGCCAGCTTTTCTGTGACTGTATTTGTTCTAACCGATGCAATACTCAACCGAATATCATCATATTTTGACTGGGATAAATAATCTAATAAACTTTCAAATTCGGGATGTTGAGTTACCGAAGCACCCAATAAACCCAAACGTTTTGTGACAGTTAATCCTCTTTCTATTGCCGGAATCAGAGACTTTTCTAAATTAGCACTTCTAAAGGGTAAAGTCAGATAACTTGCCAAACAAAAACGACACATTTCGGGGCAACTTCTGACGACTTCTACCATAAAAATATTTTCCCAAGCTGCCTTTTCAGTAACAACAGTAGAAGCAGATAAAGTATTACCTCGATAAGTTTGTTTTTGCACAACAGGAGGAACATCTTTATCTATAGGTTCAATAGATTTAATCGCACCATCCCTACTTTGATAAGTTACTTCATAAAGACTAGGAATATAAACCCCAGGTACTTGAGATAAATGTTTTAATTGTTCTGGTTTTTCAGCTCGCCGAATTTCTTTATAAGCGTCAATAAAATCTCCCAATAAATTTTCCCCATCCCCCAATAAAATTACATCAAAAAAATCAGCAAAAGGTTCTGGATTAGCAGTTAAAACAGGTCCGCCACCAAATATTATCGGATAACTTTTTGCCAAACGATTTTTAGCTCTAATCGGAATTTCCAGAGACTCCAGAATATTGAAAATATTGACATAATCAAGTTCCCAAGAAAGAGAAAAACCGAATAATTCTGGTTGTTGTGGGAGAGGTTCATTAATATCAGTAAATAAGCGACTAACTTGTAGATCGGAACGCATAGCTAAAGTTGCCCAAACAATCTGATAACCAAGACTCGTTATTCCCACAGTATATTCATTGGGAAAAGCAAAAATAATTGGAATAGCATTAGATTCAGGGATAGCTGGAGTAAAGAGTAAATTTTCAGTATTAAATAGATTATTAGACATTCTTAAACAGTTATCAGCTTTAAAAAGTTATCAGTTATCAGTACGCAAAGAAACCCGGTTTCTACGAGAAACCGGGTTTCTGGATTTCCCCCGCGTAAGTCCTGTAGTTATCAATTATTAATTATCAATTATCAATTATTAATTACTGGAGAGTACAAAGTTCTTAAGGACTTACGCATGAACGCTATGGGTAGGGTGTGTTAGCGCCACCGTAAGGCACCAATACCCTATATGTAGTGCCTTTGCGTAAGTCCTGTTCTTATAAAAAACGATTTACTGATCTGAGTGAAAGTATTACTGGTAAAGACTTACAGCACCTACAGCTCTGAGTCGAGAGTTTCTAACCGAGTGAGCGCTGAAAGCCTTAGCTAGTAATAGTTACTTCCAGAACTTTGTACTGTCTAGTTAATAATTAATTATTAATTATTAATTATTAATTATTACCTATTTATATTTAATTTTAAACAATAAAATTGGTAAGGCTAAACTCAAGGTAGCAACATTCGTAAAAATTATCGGTAAGTTGTTAATAATCATGCCATAAATTATCCACAGCAATATGCCAAAGCAAAAAATAGCAAACATTTCCAAAGAGATATCTTTTGTGGAACGAGTACGCCAAGTTTTGATAACTTGAGGTAAAAATGAAATAGTTGTGAAAATGCCTGCTATTAGTCCTAAAATTGTCACGAAGTTCATAATAAATACCAATAATTGTGATCTAAGCATTCAGCCGTCAGCTATCAGCTAGCCTCCTAAGTTAAAACTTTGTTAATAGCCATGAGTTATTAACCAGTATTTAACTATATTTACTGAGGTATGTTAAAAGCTAAGATTGTTAAAATTAGTTTACTATCATCATCATCTTGGTGATGAAAAATAAAGCGACAACCTGTTTCATTGTCATAATGTAAATCTTTTACATAGTTCGGATGATGCTTTGTAATTTCCTTAATCTTTTTAACAACAGAAGTAAACCCTTTATTTTTATTGAATATTAAGATAGCTGTTTTGGTGTCTCGGCATGAAACGTAACCCAAAAATTGATTTATAGCATCTTTAAACTCCTTTTCTCCACGCCAAAATTTACATTCAGCAATAAAAATATTTTGACCATTTTCTCTGATTAAAATATCTGTTTTCCCTTTGTTATTGAATGTTTCACCAGATGCTTTTCCTTTATATTTATATTGACCATTCAGTTGAACTAAAAACAGGTGTCTAATATCTTCTTCCTTCATATTTTTGAAAGTCTTAGGACTTGTTTCCATTGCCAATCCCATATTAGAAATTATAGAAAGAATATTCTCGTAATCTTTTATGTCTAAAGATGGCTCTGATTCAAAGGTTTCTTTATTTGGTAAGGGAGGGTAAACTTTAGTTTTTCTTTTAACAAGAGGCACAGAATAAGTTTTAGAAACATCAGGGTTATGCCTCACAGGATAGCCTAAAGACTCAACAAGTTTTTGGTCATTTAACAATTTTTTACGGCGACTTTCTAATATAGATATTACTTTTTCTTTGATTGATGTTTCAAAAGAAGCTAAATCTTTTGACATTTGCTCTAAATAACTATTAATCTGACTTAAAAATCTCTCAAATTCTAGTTTTACAGCAGATTTTTCATTAGAATCATGTATTTCATAACTTATTACTATTTTGTTTCCTTTCACTCTACCACGAGGACGTGGGATAATATAAGTAGAAGGTTGATAAAATAAAAAATCTGAGTCTCCTTGAAAGGGAACATAGTAAGTAATTTTAGTACCTTTTACTGATGTATTTCTTCCAAAATCATATTTTGTTAAAGTGACTTATTCAGGCTCACTAATGTAAATATTCTCTTGTAGTATTTTACAAATATCAGATTTATATTTACTTTCAAAATAATTACACCAATCCTCAAGACTTTTATTTAATAAACGCTTGCCATCAAGTTCCATTAATTCATTTTCTAGCTCTTTTTTCCTATGGCTAAGAAAATCAAAAATAGTTTCATTCTTTGAAAATAAAAAAGGATTATCATTGATCATTAAGCTACCTCCTAAATCATTGTCTCTGTTTCCTTAACTCTTATCTCCCCCCGACATTAATTTCGCTTATTTTCATATTTATCTATTTTTTGACATAAACCTTCTAAAGTTTCGTTTTCTTGTAGTCGATCTTTAAAAGCTAAATAATCACCTTTTCCTAGATTAAAAGTTGCTACAAAGCGCAAAAGATCACTAGGAGCTAATTCTTTTTGTAAAATAAATAAAGCTTTCTCGATTAACTCTTCATCATTTGGGAAAGTTGTTTGAGTTTGTTCCTGTATATCTTTATTTTCTCGTTCTTTCATAGCCTCTTCATAAATGCTATCAATAGTTTCATTTTTAAATAATTGCTCTTTAAGTTTTACATGATCTCCTTTACTTCCTAAATTTAAAGTAGTAACAATATCTAAAAAATTAGCAGGTTCTAATTGATTAAAAAGAATTAATAACGCTTCTTGGATAATTTTATCCTTATGGTTTAAGTTGGTTTTCATCACATACCTCTAAAATAAAATTAACAGGATTGAGAATTTTTAAAGAAAGGTTTTGACAACGACTAATCAATCTTTTATCGCAGGTAAGAAAATAATCAGTTTGTTTTATTTCTGCACAAGCAACATGATAAGCTTCAAATTGCTTAATTCCTTTGTGAATTCTGCTGAAAAATTGGTAGTAAATAGAATCATAATGTTAATTCATTGATTACTAAAATAGATAACTCATTGACTCGTTTTAACTGTAAATCATTAGTTAAAAAAGCATCACAATTAGACTGAATTGCTGTTGCAATTTGTAAAGCATCAGGTAACGATAAATTATACCTAGCTCTCATTTGTGCTGCTAATTTTCCGATATCCTCATCAATGATAATAAAATTAATATTGTCTCCATCAACAATTAAATCAATAAAATCCTGAACAAGTGCTATTAACCCTAACTTGTAAGGATATACTAAACACTCAGACAAACTGATTGGAGAAGTAACTCCCAAAAGTAAACCCTCATCTATTCCATCAAAAATAACTTGAGTTAGTCCATAATAATTCGGGTGATTTTCTACATAGTAAATAATAGGCGCAGTATCTAAAAATAGTCGCCTTACCCCTTGAATAGCATTATTAACTTTCATAATTATTACGGATAATTTATTCGCGGTTTTCTGTCGCTTCTTGACGAGTTCGAGAAACCCATTCTTGAGCATCTTCCCCCACTAAAGGATAAGTCGCTTTTCCTTGAATCTCACGCCATTTACGCCGAGGTTTAGGGATTGAATTATCATCTCTTTTAAGACAACTTGATAAATAACCCATTAATTGAAGTTTTTCTTCAACATTTAACTCTTCTGATTTACTCATTAACTCATTTAATAATTCTTGAGACATAATGTACCTCCTTTTTAGCTATTCTAAAATTGTCTCAATTTTCATATAATTTAAACAATTTATTGTTCTCATTGTTGCCATTCTTGACGTAATTCCCTAACCCATTCTTGAGCATCTTTTCCCTCCAACAGATTAGGCAATATTCCTCGTAAATCGCACAAACTATATTTAGAGGTTTTTGGAGTAATTGTCTGACCCTTCAATTGTTCTATAGTATAGGTAATGATTTGAAACTTCTCTTCTATAGTAAGCTGTTCAATTTCCTGTAATATTTTTGTTAATAAAGGACTCATTAGTTTAATCTCCAAAAAAGTTACTTGTTATTTTCACAATGATAACTCAATTGCTTCCTCTGTTTTTGTTATTTAATTTCTGCAGATGCCTGAAAAATTATAGCGCTTTTCAGATTGATGAACCACATCATCAGAACCAAAACTCCGTAGGGACGTTCCATGGAACGTCCCTACTGTGGTTTACTGAAATGAAAACTGCTGTAAGCGTTGCGTCAGCAAATCGCTTTCGTTATTTGTAAGATTCTTTTTTCAAATTGGTATAAGAACCCTAATCCCTACTCCTTTATAAACAAAAAAATAATCCCACCCCAAAAAAGAGTGAGATTTTTTTTTAAAATCTGAGTATTAACTAACTCAAAACTAAAGCCTTTCTTATAAAGAAGAACCTACACCAACATAGGAACCATAAAAGAAAAGACCGACAACTACAAGTACACCAGTTCCTGCTACAACAGCAACCAACCATAAAGGAATTCTTCCTGGTTCAGACATCATAATACTTCACCTCATTATTTCAAAACTAACTACTATTTCAAAGAAATTTGTAAACAATCTACTTGTTAACTTTTTAGTTAATTCTACTACCTATAAACTACCCAAATAGGATGACTTGCATAGGCAGAAATTACTTGATTCCGTTTCCCAAATTAGTTAAAGAAATAACTAGAAAAAAGAATACCAAGAACAAACACTAACAACAAACCAAGATAGAGAGAAGTACGATTTAATTCTACTGGTTGCTTATTAGGATTAGAACTACGATCTAAAGGCATTATCTTATGCTCCTATTTTTTATCTTTGAATAAACTGCATAGCGGCGATCGCGCCCAAAAAGAAAACTGTAGGTACACCAAGAGTGTGAACAGCTAACCATCTAACTGTAAAAATTGGATAGCTAACCGGTTGATTTGGATTTTGGCTAGTCATTATTTTAAATCTCCTAAATTTTTATTTATTTGATAAACTCATCAATTTGTTGTTTAGCTTCAAAACGGTCTGACAAAATTGGTAATTCTTGTCTTTGTTCAGTGTAATACTCATTAGGTCTAGGTGTACCGAAAACATCATAAGCTAATCCGGTACTCACAAATAACCAACCTGCAACAAATAGAGCAGGAATAGTAATACTATGAATCACCCAATAACGAACGCTGGTAATAATATCTCCAAATGGGCGTTCACCTGTGTTGCCACCAGCCATCTTATTTTATCCTCCAAATAATCTTAAACCATCATTTCAGACAGTCTTAAAAATTTTCTAAATTAGCTCATCCCATAGTTATTAATGGTATGAGTTTTTTGCCTTTGTTAAGAGTAAAGATAGACTATTTTGCCTTCTTTACATTTGCCATTTTATCTCTTAAATCAGACGGGATCAATCTTAACACATCCACTCTAATTTTTACCACATTAATAAATATAGAGAAATCAAATTTTACCATCTGAGTAATAGTACCCAATTTAATTATCAAAAATGATATTTCTCTATTGTTAGAGTGGGATAAATAATAGAAGCTATTTAGCATCTTTGCCCGCGATTAAATTTTTGAGTCAGGAGTCCTCCATGGGAATTAGGCAATACGAGAAAAAGGTTGAAAAATACTTCCCCACTTCCCCACCTGACAAAGGTATGTTTTTAACAAAGAGGCGAGTCATCACCTTTATTCAGTATAAAATCCACAAAATACTATGCCTTTTTATACAATAAATGGATCTAAATTTCTCCCCAGACTCCCCAGACTCCCCAGACTCCCCACCCCTCCCACACCCAATGGCATAATTCTAAAAAACATACCCTTGTAAACACTCCCCCACTCCCCCTATATTTCTAAGCCTCCTCTGAACCCAGCGAACTATTATATTTGAGCATAGTTCCTCTTTGACCCAGAATAAAACCTGTTTCTGAATTCAAAAATAGAATATTGTAGAAATTTTCTGGAACATTCTCTACCTCACGGTCTTTTTCCCAAGTCTGACCACCATCGGTACTGCGAAGCAAATTACCACTACCCCCAGAAACCCAAATTTCATCAGGAGTTCTATAAGCCAAATCCAAAAGACCCCAACTTGTAGCATACTCAGGATTAATAGCCTCTCCCCACTCTTCAGGGTTTTCCGCATCGCTAAACCGCAGTTGACCACCTCGCGCTAATAGCCATAAACGACCATCATCACTAAAACCCATATTTTCCAAACGGCGGGAGTTTTGACGGTTATGAGGAACCCAAGATTGCTGCCCCGGTTCCCAAGTAGAATAAAAATTCCCCTTTGCTGAAACAGCAATATACTTACCATCAGAGGAACGAGAAATATTTCTCACTACTCCCACAGCATCCTCTACTTGAGCGTGCCAATTTTGGCCTCCATCTTCAGTTCGATAGATAGCTCCCACATCAGTAGTCATTTCCGCAGAATTTAGCCCCAAGGCAGTAATTGTATTAGGAGCGCCAGGCAGTTTAGAACTTAGAGCAATACGACTCCAAGACTCTCCTCCATCATCAGTATGTAAAAGTACAGACGGCTGTCCCACGATCCATCCTTCTTTACCATTAAAGCTTACTGATGTCAAGCGAGCTTTTTCTTCCAGATCGATAGTTTTAGGTTGCCAAGTTTCACCACCATCATTAGTTTCCAGGAGAGTCGCATCAGCACCCACAATCCAACCATGGTCAAGATTATCGGTAAATCCAATATCAAACAATGTAGCCTCAGTGGGCAGTTGAATTACTTCCCAGGGATTGTAACTAATTGGTGGTAAAAAAGCATTTTTGCAACCGCTACAAACTATAACTACTGCCAGTATTATGAAAAATTTTTTCCAGAATTTTACTATTGAGTGCATCACATTTAATTATTCTTTAATGGATAATGAAAACTTTGTCTAATTGTCTAATTATCAATTATCCATTGGTAAAAACCTCTGGGGATTAATAATTAATTATTAATAATTAATTATTAATTATTAATTATCCTTATGGCCATCTTATTGTAAACCATACAAGCTCAGGAAAAATAGAAATCCAAGAGCTAATCCACCAAAAATCAGGATATTTTTCTGGCTTGGAGTAAGATTATTGACACCAAAACCATAACCAAGGTTTTCCTTAAATCCCGAAGGTCCTTCAGTCGGTCCAACATTCACAAATTGGGTTGTAGACGCTCCACAAACGGGGCAGCGCCAACGGATCGGCAAATCGGCAAAGGCCGTTCCTGGAGGAACTTTGCTACTAGAGCTTCCCTTCTTAGGTTCATATATGTAGCCACAAGCTCGGCATTCATAACGATCCAGTTCCTGTGTATTTACCTCAGTGGTTTCCTCGCTCATAGTTCTAAGAGATTGAATCAGCGATTATGAGAATATCTTTAACTATTATTACAGAATTGGTGTAATCAGAATTGGTGTAATCAGAATTTAGAATTTAGAATTTAGAATTTAGAATTTACTCTGGCTCTTGACGCAATAAAGGAGAAATTCCATCATCCATCTCCCATAGCCGGGTGCTTAAGAAAATGTATCGACTATTGCTCCATACGCAATAAAGGAGAAATTCCATCATCCATCTCCCATAGCCGGGTGCTTCAGAAAATGTATTGACTATTGCTCCATACGCAATAAAGGAGAAATTCCATCATCCATCTCCCATAGCCGGGTGCTTAAGAAAATGTATCGACTATTGCTCCATACGCAATAAAAGAGAAATTTCACCACCCATCTCCCATAGCCGGGTGCTTCAGAAAATGTATCGACTATTGCTCCATACGCAATAAAAGAGAAATTTCACCACCCATCTCCCATAGCTGGGTGCTTCAGAAAATGTATCGACTATTGCTCCATACGCAATAAAAGAGAAATTTCACCATCCATCTCCCATAGCCGGGTGCTTCAGAAAATGTATCGACTATTGCTCCATACGCAATAAAAGAGAAATTTCACCATCCATCTCCCATAGCCGGGTGCTTCAGAAAATGTATCGACTATTGCTCCATACGCAATAAAAGAGAAATTTCACCATCCATCTCCCATAGCCGGGTGCTTCAGAAAATGTATCGACTATTGCTCCATACGCAATAAAAGAGAAATTCCACTATCCATCTCCCATGACTGACTGTCGGATTTCGAGACCAAACCCCTAAAGTTTTTTTTCACCAATAGACTTCTCCAAAAATCAAAAATAAAATCAATTATTATCCAGAAATTATCAATTACTCTCCCCCTATTCCCTGTTCCCTGTTCCCTGTTCCCTGTTCCCTGTTCCCTCTCTAATCATTTGAGGATTGCTATATTACTCTTGACAGATTAAATTTGACTGGTGACTTATATTTAGATTGGCATTAGAAAAGCTCTTATGCTCATAATGTTCACAGAGAAGAATCTTAGTTATTTAGGAAATATCGTTAATCGTGTTTGTTCTTAGTGGTTACGAGTATTTTCTAGGCTTTCTAATAATTAGTAGCCTAGTACCAATCCTTGCCTTAACTGCATCTAAGCTACTGCGGCCAAAAACTCGTGGTCCAGAGCGACGAAGTACATATGAATCAGGGGTAGAACCAATTGGTGGAGCTTGGATACAATTCAATATCCGTTATTATATGTTTGCCCTTGTCTTCGTCATCTTTGATGTAGAGACAGTATTTCTGTATCCTTGGGCAGTAGCCTTTCATCAGTTGGGACTCTTGGCCTTTATAGAAGCCCTGATTTTCATCACAATCTTAGTGATTGCTTTAGTATACGCATGGCGCAAAGGAGCTTTGGAATGGTCTTAAGTCCTAATCAAAACCAAAAAATTATCAATCCTGTTGAGCAAACTCCCGAAGTTACTCAAGCACTTTCAGAAAATGTAGTATTAACTACAATTGACGATCTTTACAACTGGGCAAAACTTTCCAGTTTATGGCCCCTATTATATGGTACAGCCTGTTGCTTTATTGAATTTGCAGCACTCATCGGCTCCAGATTTGACTTTGACCGCTTTGGTTTAGTTCCACGGTCTAGTCCAAGACAAGCAGACCTACTAATTACTGCTGGTACAATCACCATGAAGTACGCTCCTACCTTAGTACGTCTTTATGAGCAAATGCCAGAACCTAAATATGTCATTGCCATGGGTGCTTGTACAATTACAGGCGGAATGTTCAGCATGGACTCACCAACAGCAGTTCGTGGGGTAGACAAATTAATTCCAGTAGATGTCTACATTCCTGGTTGTCCACCACGTCCAGAAGCAATTATTGATGCTGTCATCAAGCTGAGGAAAAAAATTTCTAATGAATCCTTGCAAGAACGGGGTCAACTACAGCAAGCACATCGCTACTATAGCGTTAAGCACAATATGAAAGTAGTTGAACCAATCCTAACTGGTCAATACCTACAAACATCTGACCGTCAAACAGCGCCAAAAGAGCTAACAGAAGCAATAGGTATGCCAGTACCACCTGCACTGCAAGCTGCACAAAAAGAGGAGGTAAGTCGTGGCTGAAGAAGAAGCTCCAATCATTGAAGCAGGAAAAGTTTCAAAATGGCTCACAGAGAATGGCTTCGAGCATGAATTCTTAGAACCCGATCATCAGGGAGTAGAAATTATCAAAGTTAATAGGGATTTTTTAATCCCCTTAGCCACAGCTGTGTATGCTTACGGGTTTAACTATCTACAATGTCAATGTGCTTATGATGCTGGACCAGGGGAAGACTTGGTAAGTATGTATCACTTGGTCAAAGTCAGTGACGATGTAGACCAACCAGAAGAACTACGGTTAAAGGTATTTGTGCCTAGAGACGATCCTAGACTTCCTTCCGTTTACTGGATTTGGAAGTCAGCAGATTTTCAAGAGCGAGAATCTTATGATATGTACGGCATTATTTATGAAGGACATCCTAATCTCAAACGAATTTTGATGCCGGAAGACTGGGTAGGTTGGCCGTTGCGTAAGGATTATATTTCCCCAGAATTCTACGAATTACAAGATGCCGTGCGACTCGCTGGCTAGTCAAGGCTGCTAAAAGGCAGATATACCTAGCCTTCCAGGTCACTACATGGAGGGAATAACTTCGGCCTGGAAAACTCTTATAACCTTAATGGTGAAATTCCATTCGCCCTGTTGTTGGGTTGACAGCATAGGCCACGGAGTAGCGACTGAACATCAATCTCCGAAGCTGGTCTAAAAGCGGGATGCGTACCAGTTACCAAGGAACGATACCGCAAGCAAAGGCTGACAAGTGGACGAAGAGAAAGGTAATTAAACTCTCGTTAGTATTGACCATTCCGAAGGTAGCTATGGAATGTAGGACGAAAAGTCAGGGGGTCATTGGATATTACTATGGCGTTGGTAATATCAACAACCATAACGAACCCTCCGGGAGAATTTGCCCCACTAAATCAGTCGTAATAAAGGAATAAGGGAACGAGGAAACCTCTCTAAGACGCCTGAGCATATAGGTCGAAATCTCAGGAAGCCATTCAAGGTCAATCTGCACAACAGTTGCAGGTTTTAGGGAGAGTAGGATTGGGTAAGAAGCTATCAAGCAGACGTACCCACTGTTAGACGTAATGTAAGGTAATAATTAGCGATGAACAAGGCTAAAACACTAAAAAGACGTTTGGGAAACCCCAAACCCTTTTTAAGCGTGGCATGGGATACAGACGATATACCAAATCAAGTTAGTATCAATCCAAACCTCAAATGGAAAGATATCAACTGGAAGAAGGTGGAAAAATATGTATTTAAGTTGCAAAAATTAATTTACAGAACATCCAGCCGTGGCGAAATCCGCAAGATGCGTAAATACCAAAGACTTCTGACCAAAAGTTATTACGCCTTGTTGCTAGCTGTTAGACGCGTGACACAGGATAACCAGGGCAAAAAGACCGCAGGGATGGATGGAATTAAAAACCTCCATCCAATGCAGCGATTTAACCTGGTGAATCTTTTAAATTCACCCTACCTCAAAGCAAGCCCAACCCGCAGAGTTTGGATACCAAAACCAGGAAAGGACGAAAAGCGCCCGCTTGGAATCCCCACAATGTACGACCGTGCATTACAAGCCCTGGTGAAGCTAGGTATGGAGCCAGAGTGGGAAGCACGTTTTGAACCTAATAGCTATGGCTTTAGACCAGGACGGTCAACACATGATGCTACCCAAGCAATCTTTGACAGCATCAATCGTCAACCCAAATATGCACTTGATGCTGACATATCCAAATGTTTTGACCGAATTAACCATGATGCACTGTTGGGAAAAGTGGGTCGAACACCTTACAGAAGATTGATCAAGCAATGGTTAAAATCTGGGGTACTCGACAATAAACAATTCTCAAACACTGTGGAAGGTACACCACAGGGAGGAGTAATTAGTCCCCTTCTAGCAAACATCGCCTTACACGGTATGGAAGAGAGACTAATGGAATTTGCCAAGACCATTGACATGAAAAAAGCCGATGGAAATCAAAAAAGTTGGCAGGTTAAGTGTAAAAGTCTCTCCATAATACGCTACGCTGATGACTTTGTTGTCCTACATGAAGACGTCAAAGTAGTGCTACAAGCTAAAACCGTAATACAGGAATGGTTAAACCAGATAGGATTAGAACTAAAGCCAGAAAAGACCAAAATTGCTCACACCTTGGAGGAGTATAAAGGGAACAAACCTGGATTTGACTTCTTAGGATTTAACATTAGGCAATATAAGGTCAAGTCAACCAGACAAGGATTTAAAACGCTGATTAAACCATCTTCCAAGAGTATCAAAACTCACTATCGGAAATTGGCGGATATATGTGATTCTCACAAAAATGCCTCTACCAAGGCCGTAATAGCCAAATTAAATCCGATAATCAGAGGATGGGCCAATTACTTCTCAGCCGTAGTCAGTAAAGAGATATTCAATAAAATAGATAGCCTCTTATGGAAAAGACTAGGTCGATGGGCAAGTAGGAGGCATCCAAATAAGTCAGCAACCTGGGTAAAGAAAAAGTATTTTCCTAACGTGAAAGGAACCAGGAATTGGATACTTAACGACGGCGAATATATACTAAAACTACACTCAGAAGTACCAATTATAAGGCACATCAAGGTGAAAGGTAATAAATCCCCTTATGATGGTGATTGGACTTATTGGAGTAGTAAAATCGGGAAATATCCAGGCGTAAGGAAAGAAGTCGCGACGCTGCTAAAACGGCAAAAGAATAAATGCGCATTTTGTGGACTAACTTTTAGGCCGATTGACCTTATGGAAATTGACCATATAAAACCAAGGTCTAAGGGTGGTGACAACACAATTAAGAATAAACAACTGTTGCACCGACATTGCCACGACAGTAAAACTGCATCAGACAAAAAGGCATATCTAAAATTTAAGCCACAGGACTTACCTGAAAATTATATATGGATTGACGATATGTTAACTCTGAAACAGGATGTACCTATGAAAAAGGACGTTTAAGAGAGGAGCCAGGATGAGGTGAAAGTCTCACGTCCGGTTCTGAAGACGAGTCGGTTTGGTAACAAACTGGCTTAGTTTAACTATTAAAATTTAGGTCAAAGTTTAAACCTAAATAATCATGCATAGGTTGTAATTCATTAATGGATAATGGATAATTACCTCTCCCTAAAAGGGAGAGGATTGACGCTCAAGGAAAAAATTTATTTTATCAAGGGGAGATTGGATCTGGTTAGGTAACCCATCCATCCCACCCTACGGGAAACTTTCCGTTTGTCATGCTCCGCAAACGTTTTTCATGTCGGCGACAGCCTTTAACGTAGTTATGCGTAGCAAAACGACCGCTTTTTTTCCCTTTTATCAAAATAATTGGGTCTAAAACCCCCCCCTTGATCGGCGAAATATTTTTGGAGCTTTTCTCAAATCCCCTACTTCCTCTCCTGGGAATGGTTAGGGGTGGGTTAACTTCTGACTTCTGACTTCTGAGTTCTAACTTCGTTAATGGGGAAGCTAATAACCCTGAATAATTAATAATTAATTATTCGGTAATTATATACAGAAAATACTTTTGACTTAAGATTTAAAATGTTAAATTCTAGCTATTTTCTGCATTTTAAGAAAATAGAATAAATTTTTTCTGGAATTGGAACTTGTCAGGGATAAGTAACGTCCCGACACCAGATAGTACCCCCCCTATTCTTTTGGGTGGGTGCAAAATAAAATTAACGGCTTGTTTATTAGGATAATAAATTTATATAGATGAAGTTCATAAAAAAGTAGCAAAATGGTTAACGACTGAGTATCCTATCATTTTTCTCCTAACTTTTGAGTCATCCCATAAGGTTGCCAAGTCAGGAAAGAAAAAACGCCAACTTAACTCATGCGTCAGTTCGCCAAATGCTAAATTGGGCAAAAATCACGTTTCAAACAAACTCTTAAGTTCCACGCTTTAAAACGAGGCGCAACCGTAATAGATGTGACCGAAGAATATACATCTAAAACTTGTACGATCTGGCGGTCATATTCATCAAAACGAATGAGGCTCAAAGCATTTTAAATGTCCAAATTGCGGTCATTCAATGCCGAGAGATTGGAATGGCGCTTTGGGAATTTTTCTCAAAGCATTGCGAGATACCGCCTGTGTTGATAGTTCTGCTGTCACACTGCTATGAACGGCTTTTCCTAGTTTTAACAGGAATTGCCGGGCTTGATGTATCTGCTTAATATTAGTAGCTAGTTACCCATAGTGGAACTGAAAATTCAAAAGTCAAAATGATTCTTAAGACTTTGAGATTTTTTTAATTGATGTGTTATCAAGACCTGGTTTACTAGATTTAATACTTAAATTTTGCTTATGACCTTAAGAGTAAATTATTCCAATATATTTTCCAATATAATTGTCACATTGTTGTCAACCTGATATAATCCTCAGCGTCTACGCTTTAGCTTGACTCGTTATGGGGTAAATACAGAAAGGGAAAACTTGTCTAAAGTTTATCAAAGTTACTCATAAATATAGCTATCAAGCTAAAATGAATAAGTTTTCTTAGTTGTTGCCCCATTGAGTCGTTATCACCTAGAATTAAGATATGAAGCTAGTTGAACGTCATGTTATCAGCAAATCTCATTATTTGTGGTCAGCTTGTGACCACAAGGCTTTTTTGTCGAAAAATCTGTTTAATTTAGCTAACTATTATTATCGTCAATATTTCTTTACTAATCAAAAGAAATTAAATTTTACTGAACTTTATCAGCAGGTATCTAAAAGTGACGATTATCAAGCTTTACCTACTAAGGTAAGTAAGCAAATCATTAGGAGATTAGATCAAAGTTGGAAAAGTTATTTTGCCGCTTTAAGAGAGTGGAAAAAACAGCCAAATAAATTTCTAGGAAAGCCAAAAATTCCCAAATATAAACATAAGATAAAAGGCAGAAATATTCTGCCCTATCCAGATGAATCAATCTACAAAAAAGCCTTAAAAAAAGGAATTTGTCATCTGTCTATGAGTGAAATCAAAATTCCCACCTCACAGACAGAAATAATAGAGGCCAGAATTGTCCCCAAAAGTAGCTGTTACATAATAGAAATAGTCTATGAAAAATCGGAGGAAACAACAGAAAATCAACAAATAGCAGGAGTAGATTTAGGAGTAAATAATTTAATAGCTGTAACTACAAATCAAATAGGTTATTCACCTCTATTGATTAAAGGCAGACCATTAAAAGCAATTAATACATTTTATAATAAACAGCGCTCTTATTTACAATCTCAGTTAAAAACTAACCACAATAAAACTAATTCTCATCGGTTAAAAAAATTAACTCAGAAACGAAATTGTCGAGTAGAAAACTATCTGCATACAGCCAGTAAAAGAGTAATAGATTGGTGTGTCAACCATGAAATAGGAATCTTAATTATTGGACATAACCAGACATGGAAACAAGAGATAAAATTAGGGAAAAAGAACAATCAACAATTTGTGGACATCCCTCATTATAGGTTAATAGAAATGTTAACGTATAAAGCCAGATTAAGAGGAATAAAAGTAAGAGTTACCGAAGAATCTTATACATCTCAATCAAGCTGTTTAGATGGGGATAATTTACCGAGTTATGGAGATAAAAAAACGAAATTTAGTGGAAAAAGAGTAACAAGAGGGTTGTATAAAACCAGGGAAAATAAATTATTAAATGCCGATGTAAATGGGTCATTGAATATAATTAAAAAAGTAATTCCTGATGTCTTTGACCAAGGAATAAAGGGTTTGCCGTTTAACCCTGTGGTGGTCGATCCACTACGAATGACTATACCTTCAGACCTTTGAGTAAGTTTGAGTAAGTTTAGTTGAGCGGTGATAAGCATCATATTGATTCAATAATGTATATCTGTATTCTTGCATTTAGTGGTTTTTAGCCATTAGTTAAATACAAATCACTATTAGCTATAGATTTTTTGGTGGAGGAGTTAGAACGTGAGCGATAATGATAATACGCTACGGGCCAGCCAATTAGGCGGCAGTGGCGATATAGTAGGTGTCACATTTAATGATGTAGATGGTGATGGTCTCTTTGAGTCAGAAGACCAATTAATATCTGGTGTTACAGTCTATTTGGATCAGAATAACAATGGGACTCTAGATCCAAATGAATTATCCAGTATTAGTAATTCAGGTGGTGTCTACGACTTTTCGGGATTATTAGATGGTGAATATTTCGTAAGACAGATCCCACCAATTGGTACTGTTTCAAGTACACCAGAGCCTGTTGTGGTTAATATAGTCGGTGGGACTTCGGTCAGAGAGGATAGGATAGCTTTTGGTAGCACTATAGGTGGCCCTAGTCCTGCTCCTGGTCCTGCTCCTGGTCCTGGCCTAGGAAGCATATTTGGTATAAAATACAACGACTTTAACCGGAACGGCTTTCGCGACCCCGCAGAACCAGGCTTACCAGGATTTACTATATATTTAGACCAAAATAATAATGGTCTGTTAGACCCTGGAGAACTAACATCAATTAGTGCACAGGATGGTAGCTTTAGTTTTACTGGCTTACCCTTAAATTCAACTTACACTATTCGGGAAATCCAGCAACCAGGTTTCGAGCAAACTATCCCAGACCCTATATTTGTGAGTCTGAGTGCAGAACAACCTACTGCTTCAGATGTTCCATTTGGTAACGCTACAATTGGCCCAGGTACAGGTGATATTAGTGGTGTATTATTTGAAGATCTAAATATTAATGGTGTCCGAGATTCTAATGAACCAGTCATTCCTGGTGGCGAAGTATTTCTTGATCAGAATAGAAATGGAATTTTAGATGAAGGGGAGATTGTCAGTGTAACCGATCAATTCGGTTTTTACTCATTCATAGGGGTTACACCTGGTCTATTCAACGTTGATGTCATCCGTGACTTAGACGAAGCAAGAACAACTCCTAACCCAGTCATCATCTTCACAGGAACAGAAGAAGAAATACCAAGCGTCGCTGTAGATATTGGTCTAGTTACTCCTGGTGGTACAGGTAATGTTGCCGGAGTTAAATACCTAGACACTAACGCTAATGGCATCTTAGATCCTGATGAACCAGGGATACCAAACTTTACTATCTATGCAGACCTTAATAGTAATCAGATTTTAGATCCAGGAGAACCATTTAATATCACTAGCCAAAATGGTAGTTACTTCTTAGCTAATTTGCCAGCAACCCGTCTTACTATTCGGGAAGCAGAACAACAACTAGGATTTAATTTAACTAACCCCCAATCTGAGACTGTTGATGTACCTAGTGGGGGCACTTTATTCAACGTTGACTTTGGTAATGCTGAAGTTAATGCGATCGGAGGAGTTGTTTTCTTAGATAATAATTCTAATGGTGCTGTCGATCCAGGAGATACAGGTTTATCTAACTCCACTGTATATCTAGACCTGAATGAAAATGGTATCTTTGACCCAAATGAACCTTTCAGAGTTACTGACAATGAAGGTCAATATGGTTTTGAGACCTTGCCTCCAGATACTTACGTTGTGAGAATAGTAGCCCAACCTGGTTTTATTCAAACAACACCAGATCCAGTTATTGCTGTCACCAGTGGAGAAAATGCGAACTTTATTAATATAGGTCAAGCTCCTACTACTCCCTTGCTTCAGGGTGACTTGATAGGTAACAAGTTTAACGACTTTAATTCCAATGGAATCTTAGATCCAGGAGAACCAGGTTTAGCTAACTTCACTCTCTATTTAGACTTGAATGGCAACAATATACTAGACCCTAATGAACCAGCTTCAATATCAAATGCTGCTGGTGACTTTAGCTTTAATAATCCTCCAGTAGGAACTTACTTTTTGCGGGAAATACCTCAAGCTGGTTTTGTTCGAACTACTCCAGATCAGGAAGTTACTATAGTTCAACCGATTAGCGTTCTACAAGGTGATCCACCTATTGTATTGAATGTGGGTAATGCTGCGATCGCCCCAGTTCCCCCAGTTGCCCCAGTTGCTCCTGCTCCAGTTACAGATCCTGCTCCAGTTACAGATCCTGCTCCAGCTACAGATCCTGCTACAGATGGTGGCGATGCAGGCACAACAGATGGTACGACTGACACTGATGCAGGTACAACAGATGGTACAACTGATACTGATGCAGGTACAACAGATGTTACAACTGATACTGATGCAGGTACAACAGATGAGACTCTCACTGCTAGTCAAGTAACAGGATCGGGCACAATCAGTGGTATTAAATTTAGTGACATCAATGGTAACAACCAAGTCGAACCTAATGAACCTGGTCTACCTGGATTCACTATCTATCTAGACCTTAATAATAATAATGTTTTAGACTCAGATGAACCTACATCTATTAGTGCTCCCGATGGTAGCTATAGCTTTGTAGGTTTACCACCTGCGACTTATACAGTCAAAGAAGTTCAGCAAGCAGGATTCACACAAATCACTCCAGATCCAATAATCACAATAATTGGGGGTGAAAATTTTGAGTTCGTTAATATTGGTAACCAACCAGCACCAGGAATAAATCCTCCACCAACTCCAGTCCCTCCACCACTTTCTGTAGTAAATACTGATAGCAGAGGTACAATTACTGGAGTTGTATTTACTGACAACAATGCTGACGGTTTAGCAGGTCCTGACGAACCAAGACTCATAGATGTCGAAATTTTTGTAGACCTCAATGGTAATGGTTTCGCAGAAGCTAATGAACCAGTTACCCGAACAGATACTCACGGGGAATATCGGTTTACATTGCCACCAGGAAACTTCAGAGTATTAGAAACACCACCTCCTGGTTTTGTTAACACTACTCCTACTCCCCTAATTCCAGTTGTTCCTGGTCAGACTGTCGTCTATAACTTTGCTGATACCAGTACCTTTGACCCGAACACCGTTATTAGTGGTTTCATCTTCACTGATAGTAATAACAGTGGAGTTCTAGATTCTGGAGAAGCAGGTATTCCAACTGCTCAAGTTTTCTTAGATATAGATGGTGATGGGCGACTAGATAGCAGTGAAGACCTCAATGTTAACGGAGTACTAGATGAAGGCGAAGATGTAGATGGCGACGGTGTACTCGATATAGACGAACCTGAAACCTTCACAGATCCTAATGGTCGTTATACATTTAATGGTGTACTTCCTGGTAATTACACAGTTGACGTTGTTCTCCAAGAGAACTTATTCCTAACTGCCACTCGTCCAACTATTAGTGTTACTGTAGGTCAGGTGCTACCTGATCCCAATATCTCACCAACTCCAATTAATCTTCCCTTTGGTCAAAGTCTAACTAATAATGTTGATGTAGGTGTTAACGTCACATCTCCAGAAGGAGATACTGTTAGTGGTATTGTATTTGCTGACAACAACGGTAACGGATTATTTGAACCACTACAAGGAGAAGTTGGTTTACCTGGTGTTGAGGTTTTCCTAGATGTACACACAGACGGACAAATACAAGGTTTTGAACCGAATCAAATTAGTGGTCCTGGTGGTACTTTTGGTTTAGATACATCTGATATCTCAGGCACATTTCCGCTCCTACAAATTCTCGATCGCACAGGGTTCACTCAAACTACTCCACCAGCAGTGGTAACAGTTGGTAGTGGTAGCAGTGTTGTTTACAACTTTGGAAACCAACCACAAACTATAATTACTGGAAATGTCTTTGAAGACTTTAACAGTGATGGCATCCAAAACTTTAGCGATACTAATGGTAATGGTATCTTTGACCCTGATGAATTTGTAGAAAGGGGTATACCTGGTTTCCAAATCTATGTGGATCTGAATGAAAATGGCATTCTTGATAACCCAGATATTGAACCTAATACCTTTACAGATACCAACGGAGACTATGCAATTGTTGGTTTGTTGCCTGGTACTTACACATTACGACTAATTCCACGAGAAGTTATTACAGATCCAACAAATCCAACTGCAGTTTCACAAGGTTTTATTGGTACAACCCCAACGGATCTGACAATTACTGTTGACCAGTTTGAGAACTCTAATTTAGTAATTGATTTTGGTCAGTCTCCGGTACTTCCTCCTGCTGGCCGTGGTAATATTTCTGGTATTGCATTTGTAGACGGTAATGGCAATGGTGTGGCAGATCCAGGTGAACTTCAATTGTCTGATGCTACCATCTACATAGATGCTAATGAAAACGGCGAACGAGATGCTGGCGAACGATTTGGTTTAACTGACCAATTTGGTCGCTATGAGATCCCTAATGTAGATCCAGGAACTTATGTTGTTCGTCAGGAAGCACGACCTGGTTTTACTGACTCTACTACTCCAGCTCCTGTTGTAGTTACCTTGGCAGCAGGGGATAACGCTGACTTTGTTAACTTTGCCAACAATCCCACAAATCTGCCAAAAGCTGTGCTTCCTGTTGTCGATCTCGGTGGTCTTGTTTTCAACGATATTAATGGTAATGGTCTCATAGATCCAGGAGATAATGGTATTCCTGGTGTTACTGTATTCCTTGACCGCAACAGTAACTTAATCCTTGATAATGAGGAACGTACTGCAATCACAGATTCGTTGGGAGTATACGACTTTAATGATTTGCCACCAGGTACTTACACAGTTCTACAAGTGCCACCACCTGGTCTATTCCAAACGACTCCAGACCCAACTGTCACGCTGTTTGCAGGAGATGATGCTAACTTTATCAACTTTGGTAATAGCACTAACCCGCAACCAGTACCACCAATAGCACCACCTACAGGTACTGGTGGTATTAGTGGGATAACTTTTGAAGACCTCAATGCTAATGGTTTCCTAGATGCTGGTGAACCTGGTATTGGTGGTATAGTTGTTTACTTCGATCAGAATAACAACTCTGTTCGAGATGCTGATGAAATATTTGTTGCTAGTGATATCAACGGTAATTACAGTTTCTCAAACTTAGCAGATAATGCTTACACAGTGCGGCAAGACCTAAACCCAGAGCAGGCAGGAATATTTACTCAAACTTTTCCTGCTCCTGGTGACACAGCTGTGATTGCCACATTTGGTGGTCAAAATGTTCCTAATGTGAACTTTGGTAGTACCCGTGTATAATATCTAGATTTATCTAGTATTTAGGTAACACCAGAACTCAGGGTAAAAACTGAGGTTTAAGTTAAAAATTAAATCTTTAGCGTAGTCAATCATTATTTGAGATTTGACTACGCTTTTCTTTTAAGCTTTCAGCTTTTCCAAAAAAATATAGCGCTACTTGAAAAGGGAACAGGGAACACAAAACTAAGAACAGCAGACTTTTAAAGGCTTTTCCTAGGTCATGCTGCGCAAACAAGATTTAGAAATGTCCGCGCCCTTAATGCGTAGTGCTATACCTATCTCCAAAATTTCCGAATAATAGCGCGATCGATAAAATGGGTAGTCCTTTGATGATTGTGATTTATTGTCGAGAAAGGGAACACTTAACTCTTAACTGGGAACAGTAAAGTAGCTTCAATTCTTAGTTTCAAAGAAATCATATTCCCTTGAAAATTTGACTTTTTTTAGGATATCACTACTTGTACACCACTACCATAAAATGTTTGTTTGTAGTTTGGTTTTTTTAGCCGTAAATTATATAAAATCCGGTTATACAGTAATCGCGCTCAAAAATCCTCAACTAAAATATGTTATATTATGTCCGGTTGAATAGTTATAAATAAAAATGGAGGAGTCAGGAGGTAGGGACGTATTGCTGACGCTTTCGCTCCGCTAACGCTGCGCGACATGTAACGCATTAATGTTCAAGCAACGTCCGTACAGGAGAAATGAGGGAAGAGGAGGGAATTTTACAGCAGTTTTCCCGCACGGTAGACCACAGTAGGGACGTTCCATGGAACGTCCCTACGGGGTTTTGGTTGTGACGATGTGGTTCATCAAGAAAGAAAAGCGCTGTAAGTTATAAGGAGGAGAAAGTTTTTTGGTCGCGTTTTCTTATAGGGAATGCTACGCAAACATGTCGCGCAGCGAAAGCGGAACGGAGTTCTATCACGTTCTTATCCGGACATGATATTAAGCATGAATACGAATTTAAAAATTTATGCATTTTCATTTCCTTTCTTACTCCTAACTCCTGTACGGGCGAACGGCCGTTCGCCCCTACGACTCCTAACTCCCTACTCCTAACTCCTTACTCCTTACTCATTACTCCTTACTCATTACTCCTTTACTATTTGGTGATAATATGCAATATATCAACCGATCTATAATAACATCCAACTATGCAAACTACTGATTTTCTGACTCAGCTAAATTTATCTCAACGCCAAGCAGTAGAACATTTCTGCGGACCAATGTTGGTTGTGGCGGGTGCTGGTTCGGGCAAAACTAGGGCGTTGACTTATCGTGTGGCCCATCTGATTCGTCATCATCGGGTACACCCGGAAAATATTCTGGCGGTGACGTTTACAAATAAAGCTGCACGGGAAATGAAGGATCGCATTGAGAGACTTTTTGCTCAACAACAGGCGGAAACTAAATATGGTAAACCTTTTTCTGCATTGACACAGGAAGAACAAACCAGGTTGCGATCGCAAGTCTACAAAAATATTACTAAGCATTTATGGATGGGAACTTTTCATAGTCTTTGCGCTCGGATTTTGCGGTTTGATATTAATAAATATCAGGATGAAAAAAAACGTCGTTGGGATAAAAATTTTTCTATTTTTGATGAAAGTGATGCTCAAAGTTTAGTCAAGCAAATTGTTACTAAACAGCTAAATTTGGATGATAAAAAATTTAATCCACGTTCTGTTAGATATGCTATTGGTAATGCTAAAAATAAAGGAATGTCTCCTCTAGAATATCAAAGAGCGGAGCCAGATTATCGGGGTAGGGTAATTGCTGAAGTTTATGGAATTTATCAAGATAATTTGGCTGCGAATAATGCTCTAGATTTTGACGATTTAATCAGAATACCTGTGGAATTATTTCGGCAAAATGAGCAAGTATTAGCTTATTGGCATCAACATTTTAATCATATTTTAGTGGATGAATATCAAGATACTAATCGGACTCAATATAATTTTATTAGATATTTAGCTACTAATGGTGAAGACCCTAGATATTTTAATAACTGGAAAAATCGTTCTGTTTTTGTAGTGGGAGATGTAGACCAATCTATTTATTCTTTCCGCATGGCAGATTATACAATTTTGCTGGAATTTCAGAATGATTTTGGTGATGGTTTGCCTGATGAAGATACCCGGACAATGATTAAGTTGGAGGAAAATTATCGGTCGCGGGAAAATATTCTGGAAGTGGCAAATAAATTGATTGAAAATAATACTCAACGTATTGATAAAGTTCTCAAACCAACCAGGGGTTTAGGGGAAGAAATTTATTGTTATGAGGCAGAAAGTGAGCGAGAAGAAGCTGAATTCGTTTGTAGTAAAATTCAGGAAATTACAGACCAAAACCCAGAGTTAGATTTAGGCAGTTTTGCTGTACTTTATCGGACGAATTCTCAGTCACGCCCCTTGGAAGAAGCTTTGATTCATTATGATATTAAATATGTGATAATTGGCGGTTTAAGATTTTATGACCGGAAAGAAATTAAGGATGCTTTGGCTTATTTACGAGTCATTGCGAATCCTGCCGATACTGTTAGTTTGCTCAGAATTATTAATACTCCGAGAAGGGGAATTGGCAAGACGACTATTGATAGTTTATTAAATGCTAGTTCCCAGATGGGAATACCTTTGTGGGAAATTATTAATGATAAAGCTTCAGTTAATGCTTTGGCAGGTCGTTCATCAAAAGCTGTCAATAAATTTGCTGAGATAATTCAACATTTGCAAGATGAGGTAGAAAATTTGACTGCTCTGGAAATTGTTGAGGGAATTTTGGAGACTTCTGGTTATACTGAAGACTTGAAAAAACAGGGTACGGAAGAAGCAGATAATAGACTGGAAAATTTAGGGGAGTTATGTAGTGCTGTGGCTCAGTTTCAAGAAGATAATGAAGATACAACTTTAGGAAGTTTTTTGGCAAATGCTTCTTTAGCTTCCGATTTAGATAACCTCCAAGATGGGCAAGAAGCTGTCTCATTAATGACCTTACATTCGGCTAAAGGTTTAGAATTTCCGGTGTTATTTATGGTGGGTTTAGAACAGGGTTTATTACCTCATTTTCGGAGTATAGATGACCCTTTATCTTTAGAAGAAGAAAGACGACTTTGTTATGTAGGAATTACCAGAGCGCAAGAACAATTATTTCTTTCTTACGCCACTGAAAGACGACAACTTTGGGGAGCGCGAGATGCCACAATTCCATCTCAATTTTTGGGAGAATTACCGGCAGATTTAGTTAATACTAATGCTATGAAAAAGGCAATTTATCGGTCAAAACGTCAGAGTAAAAAGACTCAAAATAGTGTTGTGAAAAAAGCGGTAAGTAATCAAACAGAAAGTTGGCAAATTGGGGATAAAGTGATGCACGAAAATTTTGGCGTGGGGTTGGTAACAAATGTTTTTGGTGAAGGAAAGAAGATTAGTTTAGGTATCAAATTTGGTAAGATGACAAAAATTATTAACCCGAAAATAGAACCAATGGAAAAGTTGAATTGAAATTATTTTGTGTATAAAGTTAGGCGACAATAGGAAAAAAGCCTTTTTTTTGCTTTTCCGTTCAAATAATCTTTCTCTGAGAGCGATCGCGCAAGCGGTGCGGAGCATTATCGCTCCTGTCAAACCAACCAAGTTTGAGGAGCGACGCTTTTTTTCTAAGAGGAAAGGAGCGATCGTTAATTCTAACCAATCAAAACTGTCTCTAATTATTCATTATTTTGAGCAGCTTGTTGAACTTGTTCCACAGTTAAATCCAAACGTTGTGCTATTTCTTCAATAGTCAACCCCAGTTCTAAAAACATGGGAACTACTTGCAACTTAGTTAATAATGTCCCCTCTTCTATACCTTCTTCTCTCCCCTCCTGCTTAATTCCTAGATAAAGTCGAGATTTTTGAAATTCCTCTATACTGAACATTTCTATATACCTCCTATTAATTAGACTGACTTTGAGCAGCTTGTTGAACTTGCTCCACAGTTAAATCCAACCGTTGTGCTATCTCTTCAATAGTCAACCCCAGTTCTAAAAACATAGGAACTGTTAAAAGTTTGCCTTCTTGTCTACCTTCTTCTCTCCCCTCCTGCTTAATTCCTAGATAAAGTCGAGATTTTTTAAAATCATCCATCCCTAACATTTCTATTACCTCCTCTGGTGCTAAATTTTGAAATTTGTACAAAATAACTGTTTTGACTAATTCTAGCACTTTTTCCCGTTCAGTCTCTTGTGCTAGTTCTGTCGTTACTTTGGCAGCTAAAATTTTTGCCTGTTGTACTGCCTTTGTCTCATCCTCTACTATTAACTTGACTATACCCAAACCCAAGTTATCGTAAGCTTCCTCTCCCAAATCTTCCAGGTAAACTACAGTAACGTTACTGCTATTTAATAGAGCTTGATAGGGTTGGGTATCTTTTGGTTCAATATTGCGGTTGAGGAACACTACTAATCCGTGCCAATACTTGGCATCTTCGTATTGACTCAAATACAGAAATATTTCACCAAAAAATCGACGGTAAAATGCTTCATCCTTTTGCATTTGTACTTCACCGAAATGGATGGGAGTATCAGAAGACTGAGTGTTAGGAACTAATACACCATCCAAACGAAAAGCTGTTTGTTTGATTTCGACTGAGCGAAACTTGTAAGAATTTGCTAGAGTCGGAGATTTACCAATGAGTTGAAAGTAAACACCAGGCATCTCTAAAAATAGTCTGTAAAATATACTGTCTGTTTTCATTGAAAAATTTTGTTGTCATGTCGAGCATCATATCATGGTGAATAGCTGTCTATAAAAGTTTTAGGATTTGTTTAATCTCGTCAAAAACTGGTGGATGCTTCAAGGATAAACCATAAAAGCGATATTGCTACTGACAGCTAAATTTTTACTATAATCAAACAACATATCAAATAAAAATAAGTTAGTAATGACAGAAACAAAAATTCCAACTGAACTACTACAGTCTTTTCCTGACACCCAACTGCCAAAGTCAGATAGTACAACGGAAACCAATAATCAAATTGATTTCCCCGATCATACCCAACTGCCAGAGTCAGACGGTACATTTGTGAAAAACTTTCAAGAGCATCCCCAAAGCATTATTCTGACAGACTCCATTACTCCTGTTTTGCAGCGCATTCATCCTGACGGACAATACGCGATCGGACAAGACTGTGGCATCTATTGGCGGAAAACCGAGCCTCCCGAACAAGGTGCAGTCTGCCCAGATTGGTTTTATGTTCCCAATGTACCCCCTCTACTGGATGGTGAATATCGTCGCTCTTACGTTCTCCCCAGAGAAAAAGTGCCACCATTTATTGCATTAGAACTGGCATCAGGAGATGGTGCAGAAGAAAGAGATCGAACCCCTCTATCCCAAACATCTGAAGGAAAGAAAATTAAACCAGGAAAGTTTTGGGTGTACGAACAGAGAATCCAAATTCCTTATTACGGGATTTACGAAATTATTAGCGGTCGTCTAGAGGTTTATCGCTTAGTAAATGGGCGTTATCAGCAAATGTCACCAAATGAACGAGGTCACTATCCCATTGAAGAATTGGGAGTAGAGTTAGGACTTTGGGAAGGTAATTACGAAAATCAATATATGTTGTGGTTGCGTTGGTGGGATGCAGAAGGTAATCTGCTGTTAACAGGAAAAGAAGGTGAGAAAATTCAAAAAGTCAGAGCTGAACGTGCTGAATCTCAACTTGAACGTGCTGAATCTGAAGCAGAAATTCAAAAAGTCAGAGCTGAACGTGCTGAATCTGAAGTTGAAATGGGGTTGCTTGTGCAAAGGAATGCTATTTCTCGGTTGTTGGCAATGGGTTTAAGTCTGGAGGAAGTTTCTGAAACTCTTGGTTTGACGGTTGAGAAAGTTCAGGAAATTCTGCAGTAGTATAGCGCTACTTGAAAAGGGAAAAGGGAAAAGGGAATAGTAAACTGTCAAAGGATTTGAGGATTTATAAATGTCCTAACCTTAATGCGTAGCACTATAATTGATAATTGATAATTTATCACTTATTCCCCCCTGTTCCCTGTTCCCTGTTCCCTGTTCCCTCTTTTTCGGAGATGTCTAATTTTTACCAATTAAATTTTGACTGCGCAAAAGTGTTTCTGTCATAGTTGCCAATTTCTGCAAACTAGCTGCTAATTCATCAGCATATTCTTGATGTTTTCGCTTCCGAATTAAGGCAGCACGAGCTAAATCTTCCCGGTTTTTTTTGAGGGATGCCACTGCAACTTTTTGCCAGTTATCTATTTCCTCTAAAGTTTGTTTATATTCAGGTTGAATATTTTCCCAAGCTACTTTAATATCTGCTAAAGCTTGACTTACCAATTCATTAGTATCTACCTGAGTTTTTACTCCTAAAATTGCTTCCTTAATTGGTTCTGATATTTGCTCGACATTAATATTATCCAGTAGAGGAATAAAGTTTTTTACTTGTTGACTATAGCTAACTCCAGTAATACACCAAGTGGCAAAGTGTTCACAATTATTAAAAAGAATATTATATTTTTTTTCTCCTAATCTACTTTCTGCTCTTTGAATAACTGTATCGGCAATATAACGAAGTGGGTAACGCTTAACATAAACTTTTCTCCCATCAGTAAAATATGCTTTAGAAGTTCGTTCAATAGTTTCTGTTCCTTTGCGATAATGAATAACTGTTCCATCGCCATAGTCAATACCATGATGTTCGTACACACCATCTATATTTAGAAATTCTCTAAGAGTATATATTTGTTCTCCGCGTGCCATATTCTTTTACTAACTTTATCTCATTACATTTTCACCTATTTTCTTAACAATAGTCAAGTTGAATAGATTTAACCACTACACACAAAAAAATCTGAATTCCCTGAGAATTCAGATTTTTATAGCGGTACTAAATTTTGAATTTTGCTCTGAAATCTTATATAGCAGTTGCTATTACTATGATTTTAGGTGAAACATCAATTATTAATAGGACTTACGCAAAGAAACCCGGTTTCTACGAGAAATTGTTATTTTTGACAATAAACATCTACGAGAAACCGGGTTTCTGGGTTCGCATCGCTTTAGTCCTGATTAAATAATTAGCAGAATTACCTTTTTGATAATTAGCACTTCAGGAGCGTGTTAATTATTCATACTTTTATAGCAATGAGCAGTCGAGGGATGGGTTACCTAACCATATCCAATCAACCAAGAGAAGAAAAAAAATCCTTTTAACCAATCCCTCTATTACACAAGAGGTAATTATTAATTGTTAATTATTAATTATTAATTATTAAATTCCCTACTCAAGAAAGTCCAGATGCTAAATTACTCAGAGAATTATCAGTAACACGACATATACGCCACTCCTCTAAAATTGACGCACCAATATGTTTATAAAATCCGATCGCTGGTTCATTCCAATCTAAAACACTCCACTCCAAACGCCCACAGTTTCGAGATACTGCCAACTGTGCCACATAACTTACCAGTCGTTTCCCTATACCCCGCCCCCTGTACTCAGGTAACACAAATAAATCTTCTATATAAATTCCGGGTTGGGTGAGAAAAGTTGAATAGTTATGAAAGAATAGAGCAAAACCGACGGGTTTATCTGCCAATTCAGCAATAATAGCTTCAACAATAGGACGATAATTAGACTTATCACTACCAGGTTCACCAAATAAATGAGCTTCCAAAGAAGCAGCATTACCTGTAACAGCATGAGATAATTTTTCATACTCAGCTAGAGCTTTAATTAACTCAAACAGTACAGGTACATCTGCTGGCGTCGCAGCACGCAGCTTTAATTCATCTAGGGACATAATTTAACTACTATAGCACTACAAAAAGTGTTAGGACATTAGACATCTCCAATAATCAAAAACCAAATCAATTATTTCCACTACTGCCTCTTTTCTAAAGATGTCTATTGATAAAATTGAAATCCTTTACAGCTAATACTTTTAACTTTAGCTGATAGCTGATAGCTGAATGCTTAAAGCTATATTATCTTAATTCGATTAAAAACGATTTAACCATCCTTTTAAACGTTCAGCTACTTGAGGACGACGCAACTTTCGCATTGCCTTAGCTTGAATTTGTCGTACTCGTTCGCGGGAGAGATTAATCATCCGACTTACTTCATCTAAAGTATGAGGTTCTCCTGTCATTAAACCATACCGGAGAGTGATGACATCTTGCTCGCGATCGCTTAAAACATGATTTAATACCTCCAAGATATCCTGGCGCATCATCATATCATTCATTTGCGCTTCAGGAGTAGTATTTTCATTGTCTTCTAAGAAATCTAAAAGTTCAGTATTTTCGTCAGTACCCAAACGATGATTGAGAGAGAGAGTTTTCCGACGAATTTGCTGGAGGTTACGCAGTTGTTGGAGAGAAATTTCTAGCGCTTTAGCAATTTCTGTGTCACTAGGAATACGATTTAAACTCCGTCTTAAGTCGCGGTAAACTCGTTTAAGTTTGTTAATCTGTTCAACTACATGAACTGGTAGACGAATAGTACGTCCTTGATTAGCAATGGTGCGTGTTATTCCTTGACGAATCCACCAATAGGCGTAAGTAGAAAACTTATAACCCTTTTCTGGGTCAAATTTTTCCGTGGCACGATTTAGTCCTAATGCTCCTTCTTGAATCAAGTCTAGAAAAGGCACCCCTCGGTTTAGATAACGCTTGGCAATGGAAACCACTAGACGGAGATTAGAGCTAATCATTCGACGTTTGGCTGCCCGACACTGATGTAAGCGACTCTCTAGTTGTACTTCTGTCAAACCTGCCGCTGCTGCTACTTCAGCTTTTGTAGGCACTCGCCCTAAGTCATTTGCCAGTCGCTCTGGCAGTTGTTCAAATATGACTAACTCTTGGATCTGCCTGGCTAATTCTATTTCTTCTTTTTGACTTAGAAGAGGATAACGAGACATTTGTTTAAATAATGCTCCCACTGCATCATCTACATCTTGTTGATTTTCTGATACTGGAATAGTTACAGCCGATATATTCGTACTATAATCCTCTTGATTTTGAGCTTCTTCATGTAGGGATTCAGCAATTGTTAAACTCATTTGTTGCATTTTATCTGACATCTCTGATTTATTAATGGGGACTGATAATTCGAGTTGATGCTTACCTGAATTCTCTGGAAGTAGAATTTTCATAGTGTTTTTTTCTATTATATAGTTTGTCGGCTGTAAATGGTTGATGAGATACAATGCACGTGTTATTTTATACCAGAATTCCTCAATTTACTAACAATTTAATTCAATATTAACAAAGCACCTAGTATTGGTTATATACCATATTTTACACTTTTTGTCAACCAATAATTCAGAAAGATTGCAGTCCTAAATTACATTTAATTCCTTAAGATTTATCTTTAAGTATTTACATAACTAAATAATTATTTAATAATTAATTAACATTTAGTTATTCGTTTAAAGACAAACAACAATATCCATTTCAAAGCTTTACTCTCTAATTGGCTGTATTGCTTAATACAAAATTAGATGGTTTCTTCCTGAGTTTTTTATTTTAATTTTCTTCAATGAAAATAATTAAAATAACTATAATTATGAGAATTTGTAACAAAGTTAACTGCTTTATGATCCTATTGATGCTGTATAAATTACAGTGAACTTTAGAAATAGAATGTGGATGCGTACATAATTATATTATAACATGATTACAAGTATCTATTTTTTAGGTCTGATATCATATCAAAGTCGGTTAAATAACCTCACTATCAATTTAGTAGTCAATAGTCAGTAGTCAGTAGTTAGTGGTACTTCAACATTTTCTGGTCGGAAAAATGCCTCAAAGTCTCTCTAGATAAGGGAATTACGTCGCTGCCCTGAAAATGGCTAGAACCGTTGGTAATTCAAGATTTATGCCTTTTTGACATAAAAGCCTTTGCCTGTCTATATTTGATCGTTTTTTTTTGGGTTGATTTTGTTTAAGTCCAGTTAGTAGAAAATACTCAACCACTTATTTCTAGGGCGTGTCAATCAGAAAGAAACTCAACTGCCTAGACTATTCTCGAATCCTGTAGATGGGATTATTGTATGTGCAATTAAACGGATTTGATATCAATAAACATCTCCAGAAAAGAGGGAACAGGGAACACTTAACTGGGAACAGGAAGAACCCACCCCTAACCCCTCCCAGGAGGGGAGTAATAGATAATTTATGGGTGAGAATTGATTTGAATTTTAATTTTTGGAGATGTCTAATTCACCATTGGGATTGAAATTTGGTTCATTATTTCAATCCCAATGGTGAGCGCAAAAAAAATAACATCAATTATTTCCCCCTATTCCCTACTCCCTATTCCCTATTCCCTAGCGATATTAACTATGCCCATTACTCTAGAATATGAACCTTAAAAAAAGTCTTTAAAATCAACTTTAACAACAATCTTTAAGTGCTAAAATCAACTAATACTTGACTTTAACTGGCTATCAACTTTTAGCAGCTCTGAGTTAAAATCCCCTTATACCCCAAGCGCTGGATGGTTTCGGAGTTGAAATCTCCTCTCCATTCCAAAATGCTCCGCAAACAAGGGCGTCTCAAAAAAAATTCTGCTGTAGACGGTAGTCTTGTAGAGCAATATGCTAACCGCTAACTGCTTCTTGAAAATAGGAACGACTAAACTAAATGTTAGATTGGATTTCTGCTAATTTTTCTGATTTATTAAAAAATATAGATGCGATCATTTTTTATAGTATTGGAGGCGATCGAGGCATACCACTTATTGTACTGTGGCTAATTAGTGGTGGTCTCTTTTTTACTATCCGAATGCAGTTTATTAATATTCGAGCCTTTAAACACGCCATTGATGTTATTTTGGGCAAATACGATGACCCAAATGACGCAGGTGAAGTTTCCCATTTTCAAGCTCTCGCTACTGCCCTATCTGCAACCGTGGGACTAGGAAATATTGCCGGAGTTACCGTTGCTATTAGTTTAGGAGGACCGGGTGCAGTTTTTTGGATGACGATCGCCGGTTTCTTAGGGATGAGTACCAAGTTTATTGAGTGTACCCTAGCTCAAAAATATCGTATTGTTAACCCAGATGGTACGATCGCTGGAGGGCCGATGTATTACCTGTCAACAGGTTTGGCAGATATAGGGCAAAAAAAATTAGGTCAAGTTTTAGCAGGAATGTTCGCATTTTTCAATATTTTGGTGGCATTGGGTAGTTCTAGTATATTTCAGTCTAACCAGTCTCAAGTCGTCGTTGCTAATATGCTACCATTTGTTGCCGAAAAAACTTGGAGCTATGGATTGGTTCTAGTATTAATAGTGGGATTAGTAATTATTGGAGGTATCCAACGTATTGCTGGAGTTGCTGCTGCTATCGTACCTGCAATGTGTGGCATCTACTTTTTGGCTGCTCTGTGGGTGATTTTGGCTAACTTTACCGCTATTCCTAATGCCTTAGCTAGTATTATTCACGGTGCTTTCGCTCCCGAAGCTATGGCAGGTGGTTTTGTTGGGGCGTTAGTCCAGGGATTCCGTCGTGCTGCTTTTTCTAATGAAGCGGGATTGGGTTTGTCTGCGATCGCTCATGCTACAGCGAAAACTGATGAACCTATTCGGGAAGGTATTGTCGCGTTACTAGAACCATTTATTGATACTATTATTATCTGCAACATGACTGCTTTAGTGGTGATTATTACTGGAGCTTACAATAATCCAGAATTTGCTAATTTTGGTGGTTCTGAACTGACTTTAGCTGCTTTTACTTCTGTCATTCCCTGGTTTCCTTCTATTTTGACACTATGTATATTTTTGTTTGCCTTCTCTACTATGATTTCTAGTAGTTATTATGGTCAAGTTAGCTGGCAATATTTATTTGGAGACCGGAGTCTAATTATATATAAAATCTTGTTCTTAATAGCTATTTTTGTTGGTACAGTTACTAAACCAGAAGCAGTAATTCAATTCGCTGATGCTGTGAAAATAACTCTTGCTTTTCCTTGTTTGCTCGGTGCTTATTTCCTCTGTGGGAAAGTGGGAACCGATCTAGAAAATTATATGAAACGTTTACAAACAGGAGAAATGATTTCAGCAAATTAATTATTAATTTAACCAACTTTCCACATCTTCCAGACTATTGACATCTAATATAGCAATCAGTTGTGATATCAAATCCGCTTAAACAGTTATAGATTCCTTAAGTCTTTAGGAGTCAGGAGGTAGGGACGTATTGCTGACGCTTTCGCTCCGCTAACGCTACGCGACATGTAACGCATTAATGCTCAAGCAACGTCCGTAGGTCCTCAGGAGGAGAAAGAATCATAAAGATGAACGTAGTTATGAAGATATGAGATTTTTTTTATGTCCAATTAAAAGGATTTGATCTGATTTATAAGAATTTGAATATTAGACTTGTCACTAAATAGAGGGAAAAAATCGCTCAAACTCAGGTAGAGTAATAATTTCAGGTTTTTTATTTCATTTATAGCTATAATCCTTACATATCAATGGTTTTGAGGATTTTTTAAGTTATAAAGCGACAAGTCTATTTTATCGTAGGGGTTTGGTCTCCAAACCCCATCTTGTATCAATTCACAAAAATAATGCAAGAAGTTGCTCAAAACTTCAGTTATTAACTAATAAATCAGTAAGAGCGATGTTTTTAACAATTTGTTGCCATTAAATGAAGATATAAGATATTTTTGGACCATACTCCCTACTCTGTACGGATGCTCTTTTGTAACATCCCTACTACTCCCTCTGCTCAAGGAGATGTAGCAAGAATACCTGAGAAATGGTATTATATCAAGTCTCATTAATTAACTATAATAATCAGCTACCTTTAGTCATCTATATAGATGACTAAATTATCTACACCGTCTTTTTGTATTGTGGTTAATTAATACAACCTTTTTTCTCGCATCTCATATCATGTCCGGTAGCATCAGTATTGTAAAAGGATAAGAATTCAGAATTTAGAATTTAGAATTTAAAATTTAGAATTCAGAAATTTGGGATGAAAGCTTTAGTTATCGAGTAATTAAGGGTATTAACCCTGAAACAACTTAAATTTCCTGTAGATATTTACCCTTTGGTTTACACTCTCCGATACCAGCAGACATGATATCATTCCTGATTGCTATATCATGTACAGATAATTAGTTATAAAAAAGTTTTTGTTTGTAGTATACCTCTGAACAATTGATATCATGTCCAGTAGCATCGGTATT
Organism: Okeania sp. SIO3I5; assembly: GCF_010672085.1. Classification (GTDB taxonomy): domain Bacteria; phylum Cyanobacteriota; class Cyanobacteriia; order Cyanobacteriales; family Microcoleaceae; genus Trichodesmium. Next base: position 8,278 of record NZ_JAAHHT010000049.1, on the reverse strand, counting down.
GTATAGCAAAGGTAGGGAACAGGGAACAGGGAACAGGGAACAGGGAACAGGGAACAGGGAACAGGGAGGAGGGAACAGGGAGGAGGGAGGAGGGAACACTTAACTGGCAGGAATACTTAAGAGCCAGAAAAAAACTTAAATTTCCGGCAAAATTCACCCTTGAGTTTACACCAACGATACCAGCGGACATGATATGAAATATCTATCTTCTTGCTAGAGCAAAACTACGAGAGCTTCTAATTATCAATATTCAACCGGACATGATATAACAAATCTTCTCCTAAACTTTCCAACTCTTCAGCATGAATAAACATCTTCAAAAATTAAAAATAAAATCAATTATTATCCATAAATTATGAATTACTTATCCCTATTGCCCATTGCCTATTCCCTATTCCCTCTTTTCTGGAGATGTCTCATCTTTCCAAAAACGTTTTAACCTTTTCCTTCATCTTCAAACTGATTCAGTGGAACTACAAGTCTGAAAAATTTAGAGTTTCATGTTATAAGTATTTAGTTGAAAAAAATAATTAGTAGGTAGAATTAAAAATGAAAATACCAACTTGGTTGTATATATTCCTATTTATATCAATACCAACTGTTACTTTAGCACAAGAACCAGAAATAGGAGATAGTTTCATCAATAGCATCGATCAAACTTTTTCAAATTTTGTAGATGTAATATTTAACATCCTCTTCTTTAGTATCGGTGGTTTTCCTTTAATCGTTTTATGGCTGCTTATTGGTGCAATTTTCTTTACTATCAAGATGCAATTTATCAATCTTCGTGCTTTTAAACACGCCATCGATATAGTTAGAGGTAAATACGATAACCCCGAAGATCGAGGAGAAGTTTCTCACTTTCAAGCTTTGGCAACAGCATTATCGGGAACAGTAGGATTAGGAAATATAGCAGGTGTAGCTTTAGCTGTGAGTGTCGGCGGACCTGGTGCTGTCTTATGGATGACGATCGCTGGTTTTTTTGGCATGACCAGTAAATTTGTAGAATGTACCCTGGCTCAAAAATATCGCATTATTCAATCTGATGGCACTATTTCTGGCGGACCAATGCGCTACCTATCCACAGGTTTAGCAGAAATGGGGCAGGGAACTTTAGGCAGAGTTCTCGCTGTAATATTCTCTGTCTTGTGTATTTTTGCTGCTTTCGGTGGCGCTAATATGTTTCAGGCAAATCAGTCTTACGGTGCAGTTGCTACTGTCTTACCAAGTTTGCCTAGTTGGGTTTATGGTTTAGTGCTGGTAGTTTTAGTCGGGTTAGTAATTATTGGAGGTATTCAGCGTATTGGTATGGTAGCAGGTACTCTTGTACCTTTAATGTGTCTACTTTATGTTTTAGCTTCTCTATTTATTCTCTTGGCTAATATTACCGAAATTCCAGGGGCGATCGCTACTATTATTTCTGGTGCTTTTGCTCCTCAAGCAGTAGAAGGTGGGATTATTGGTGTGATTATTCAAGGGTTTCAACGTTCCGCTTTTTCTAATGAAGCTGGTGTAGGTTCGGCAGCGATCGCTCATTCTGCTGCTAGAACTGATGAACCTATTCGTGAGGGTTTGGTTGCCTTGTTAGAACCGTTTATTGATACTATTGTTGTCTGCAATATGACGGCTTTGGTGATTGTCATTACTAAGGTATATAATGCTGAAGAGTTTGCTGCTTTGCGGGAAGCGAAGAAAGGAGCGGAGTTAACTTCTGCAGCTTTTGGTACTGTTTTGGGATGGTTTCCTATTTTATTAGCGATCGCTGTTTTCTGTTTTGCCTTTTCCACCATGATTTCTTGGAGTTACTATGGCGAACGTTGTTGGGATTATTTGTCTGGTGGTAAGGGATTAATTATTTACAAAATCTTGTTTTTGGTTGCTGCTTTTATCGGTTCGGTATCGAACCCATCTTCTGTAATTAATTTTAGTGATGCTACTTTACTTTCAATGGCTTTTCCAAATATTTTGGGTGGTTATTTTTTATGTGGTCAGGTAGCAAAAGATTTACAAAATTATATGGAGCGTCTGAGTAAAGGAGAAATGGTATAACTGAAGTCAGAAGTCAGAAGTCAAAAGTCAGAAGTTAAAAATTAAATTCTTGCTGTGATTAAATTTGAGAGGCTTAATAATGTCCTAGCTGAAGTCAGAAGTCAGAAGTCAAAAGTCAGAAGTTAAAAATTAAATTCTTGCTGTGATTAAATTTGAGAGGCTTGAGAATGTCCTAATAGTAATAGCGACTACTATACTTGTTAATTGATATATAGCAGTCGAAGCAATGATTAGGACATTTCTAAATCCTCAAACCCTATTCCCTATTCCCTATTCCCTATTCCCTGTTCCTTGTTCCCTGTTCCCTGTTCCCTGTTCCCTGTTCCCTGCTACATAAATAAATGCCATGAGTATATTTCCTAAAAACTCCGTACTTGTACCAATAGATTTTTCCGACGAATCTATTGAGGCAATTAATGTTGCTCTAGAATTTGTTACAAATACTTCTCATTTATGGGTGCTTCATGTTTTGCCTCGTCTTAACCCTGTCGAACCAGGAGTAAGGTGGGATACTGTAGACGATCCGAGTCGCAAACAGCACGTTGAAAAGGTATTTCAAGAAAAATTCTCAGGACCTCAATATAAGGGTATTAATTTCAGTGTGGCGATCGGAACTCCTGGTCCAGAAATTTTAGACTATGCTCAGGAAAAAAAAGTGGAGTTAATTGTCATTCCTTCCCACGGACATACTGGTATTGGTCGATTTTTATTAGGATCGGTTGCTGAAAGAGTTGTCCGATATTCCCATTGTCCTGTTTTAGTCCTGCGACAGTAAAGAGAGTATGCAAAGAAACCGGGTTTTGATCATAGATCCTTGTTTTTATAATAGAAATCTACGAAAAAACCCGGTTTCTGAGTTTGTCTGCGATAGTTCAAGATTAGGACTTCCAATCAGGAATCTTGACATACTCCCGACGTTGCCCTTACGGGAAAAATAGGGATTCTTCAGCCTGGGAAACCCTGACCGCTGTTTTGACAGAGGTGATGTCCTCCCCCTGTGTTCGTTGATCTGAGACTAACTATAAGTATCATAATAAAATACCTCCTGCTTGTCAAGGGGAGCGGAACATTTTATTTGTGGAGACGTCTAAGCGTTGACCCTGGCTTTCATCCCGACGCTCCCCTAATAGCTGCCGCTAGGCTCTGCCAACGGGAGAGCGCGGGACTTCCCGCCAGGGAAGTTAAAAACCTAAAGCTTCCATAGTACGCGGTCCAACAATACCATCCGGTCTTAAGCCTACATCCCGTTGGAATGCTTTAACTGCACGCTTAGTTTTAGGACCAAAATAACCAGTTGCACGATGATGATGGAAATATCCCATAAGTCCTAGTTCGTGTTGCAACTTAGCTACTTTATGTCCACGGCTACCATAGTGAAGATAAGATCCACGACGGCGACGACCATGACGATAAGAAGCATGGCGATATTTGGGACGATGATAGTTCTTACCGTGTGAGCCACGACCATAACCATAACCACCACGACAGGTATGGTGGCAAGCAGCAGCACTATTAGCAGTTGCGCTCAGGGCACCTAAAATAGTAGCGACTGATAGGAGACCCATCATACCTAGACTGGAAAACTTTTTCCAGTTGATTGCTTCAAAAGTGGGTTCAATTGTAGAACTTTCTTCAGCCGTAGCTAGATGAGAATATGCTAGTGTTTCCATAACTCTTAGAAAAAATGTGCTTAAAACAAGTAATTGTCTATATTTCCTAAAGAAAATAAGATGTTTTTGAGGTATATTAATACACCTCAAAAAATCTGGCTATGCAAAAATTTGGACTTCGGTGGGTCCCGTTTTGCACAAAATGTGTAAAGTTGGCCTCGCCCAGTTATTTTGGCTTTTTAGAGAGCTGCTCGACACACTGGTTTTTCAAATCTCTTTACCTGTTTAATGCCGAACAACAGAAGCTCCAGGACTGGCGGCGCACCCCAAGGTATTATGACCATTTTTGAATTCAAAATTCAAAATTCCAAGTTCAAAAATTTGGGCTGCCAAGTTATTGAATAATTGTTTAATCAAGGATTAAAGCCTCATTCTTGAGAACGAAAAAAATCAAAAAAGATTTTCTTTGTTTCAAGGCTTTGACTTTGGACAGAGGTAATAATTTTGAATTGATAATTTTGAATTTTGAATTGATTTGACCGATTGGGACGTTTACTTTAAAAAAGTAGGCTGGACTAACCATTTAAGCGACTTGAGCGCTTTGATTAGATTTCTGGTTAGTCAATTTAGTAGCAGTCATAGCCACCGTAGCCACCACCGTAGCCACTACCATAGCGACCGTAGCGACCGTAGCGACCGTAGCCACCATAGTTACCATAAGAACGGTTGTAGGAACGACTAACAACTTTAACTTTTTTATAGTAGTGACCAGAGCTACGACCATAGCGACCATAACGACCATAATTACCATAGCCACCAGAGCTACCATAGCTATAACCACCATAAGCAGAAGCAGAATCAGCAGTGAAGCTCATTGCTCCAACTACAGTAGCAGCAGATAGTAAACCCATTGCGCCAACACTAGATAGTTTTTTGAAGTCTACACAAACACTAAGCTCTTGATTCTCAGTGTTTTCTGCGTTGTAGGCTAAGTGGGAAAATGCTAATGTTTCCATAAATTCCTCTGTTTAGTCAAATTAAATGAACTACCACAAAACACGATTTTACCTGATGAATAGTTACATCTTTAAAAATTAAGATGTCTCTGCAGCGGGACATTAAATTAATTCAGATGTAAAAATTATTTTCCGGATTTAGATTTAGTAGATTTACTACCGCTCAAGTAAACTTACTCAAACTTACTCAAAAACCTGATAGCTTAGTTATTCGCAGTGGATCAACCACTACAGGGTTAAAGGGCAAACCCTTTGTTCCTTGGTCAAAGACATCAGCAATTACTAAGGCTTTAAACCCTATTTGTCGGTAAAACTGTCAAAGAAAGTTTGATTGGCCTTTACTCCACAAAAATATGGACTATCAGACTTGACTAAACTTTCATCAGACATGACTTAAAATGGTTTTATCATGCTAAATCACTAAAAGCAAGTTTTTTTATCTTTAATATAGAAAATTTTAGAATATTTTGAAAAATCAAATTAAGCTTGGGATCTGGAAATCTAGCTCTAATTATTGGAAACTCTTACCCTATATTTATGACTATTGGCCAACAATTGTCAAGGCATTGACCTGTACATTAGTTTTTACTATTTTCTGGCCTATTTTGGCTTGGTTAATGGGTGAAATGGCTGGTTATATCGGCAGGGGAGATGTAGGAGCAATTACTCAACTTGCGGGTCTAGCAGCTATTATTTTTCTGATTAAGGGTACTGTACAATATGGTCAAGATACCCTAATGGCAAAAGCAGCTTTAACTATTGCTTTAGATTTGCGCAAACAAGTTTATTCTCACCTACAAAGACTTCATATTAGTTACTTTGAAAACTCAAAAACTGGGGATCTTTCCTATCGGATTACGGAAGATATTGACCGAACTGGAGAGGTTATTAATAAGTTTTTTCACCAATTTGTTCCTTGCATTTTGCAGTTAATAGTTGTATTAGGTTATATGGTCTATCTCAACTGGCAATTAACTCTGGCAACTATGATAGTTGCACCTTTATTGGCATTATTAATTGGTTGGTTTGGAGAGTTGTTACTTTCTTTTTCTCACCAAAGTCAACATCGCATTTCTAATTTATCTGCTCTGATAACTGAAGTATTTAATGGTATTAGAATAGTTCAAGCTTTTGCTGCTGAGGAATATCAAGTTTCTCAATTTTCTGTGGAAGCTGAACAAAACCGACAAGCAAAATACATGGCGGAAAAGGTTAAGGCACTCCAGTTTGTAGTGGTGGGTTTTTTGGAAGCAATGAGTGTGGTTTTTTTGTTTTTCCTGGGAGGATGGCAAATATCTCAAGGAAATTTGACTGGAGAAGGTTTTATTAGTTATGTAACGGGTGTTGCTTTGTTGATCGATCCGATTTCTTTAACTACAAGTAATTATAGTGAATTTAAACAAGGGGAAGCTTCTTGCGACAGAGTTTTTGAATTATTAACAATTCAACCATTAGTTATTGAAAAACCCGACGCAATTTCTCTTCCTCCTGTAGAGGGAAAGGTAGAATATAGGAATGTTTGTTTTTCTTATTATCCTGAAAAACCAATTTTAAAAAATCTGAATTTGTTAGTAAATTCAGGAGAAATAATTGCTTTTGTAGGAGTTTCTGGAGCTGGTAAAACTACACTTGTAAATCTGCTTCCTAGGTTTTACGATCCTCAGTCTGGGAAAATATTAATTGATGGGATAAATATTCAAGATGTTACTCTTAAAACTCTGAGAAGACAAATTGGAATTGTTCCTCAAGAGGTGACTTTATTTTCTGGAACTATCTTACAAAATATTGCTTTTGGTAGAGTAGATTATAAAATTGATTCTGTAGAAGCAGCAGCTAAAGTTGCTAATGCTCATCAGTTTATTATTAAGTTGCCGAAAGGTTATCAAACTTGGGTAGGTGAAAGGGGTGTTAATTTATCTGGGGGGCAAAGACAAAGGATAGCGATCGCTCGTGCGGTATTGGAAAATCCGAGGATATTAATATTAGATGAAGCGACTTCTTCTCTAGATTATGAATCTGAATCTTTAGTTCAAGAAGCTTTAGAAAGATTGATGGAAGGTAGAACTGTATTTATTATTGCTCATAGATTGGCAACTGTGCGACGTGCTAATCGAATTTTGGTTATGGAAAATGGTGAAATTTTAGAGTCGGGTACTCATACAGAGTTATTGGAAAAGGGTGAACTTTACACTCGTTTATATCAGAAACAGTTTAGTTAATATCTTTAATAGGGAATAGGGAATAGGGAATAGGGAATAGGGAATACCAATTTGATAAATGTTTGCTACAAATAGCTAGGGAATTTTTTAGGAGTCAGGAGTCAGGAGTCAGGAGTCAGAATGAATGGTTTAAATACCATTTTTTAGGTTTTAAATTACCTTTTTTGTCAAAAAGACATATCCTATAAAATATTTTCATCGCTTCTATTATTCGTAAAACTATTTTTTCAAAATGATAGAACAGGGAACAGGGAATAGAATAAAAATAAAAATAGATGTATATTATGACTCTGGGAAACGCTATAAAAAAGGGTGCATTTCAATTTTGAATAAAGCCAAAAAATTATCCCTTTTAGGGATACACTTAACTGGGAACAGGTATGGAGGAAAAAAGTCTCTTTCCAAAGATGAGATGAACCCTAAAAAAGCAGACAAACTTTAGACTTTATTTTTAATACAGTCAAATATTATGAGCAATAAAACAGCCATTTCATTTATCAGTTATCAGTTATCAGTTATCAGTTGTAAAAAGAGTAATATTTGCTTCAATTATCAGTTGTAAAAAGAGTAATATTTGGTTCAATTGATGGAATGAAAAGAACTCAAGACAACCTTGATCTAAAATTTGATAAATCTAATTATTTTGAATAATTTAAAATGGAGTAGTTGTTAATCGTTTTTATAAACCTTGCTGATAATTGTTTCGGGCGCATCTAAATTTTTAAAAAAGCCTAAAAATTATAGGGAAGACTTAACTGGCAAAAGGTATGGAGGAAAAAAGTATTTTTGGAAAGATTGAAATGAACCCTAGAAAAGCAGACAAACTTTAGACTTTATTTTTAATACAGTCAAATATTATGAGCAATAAAACAGCCATTTCATTTATCATTTATCAGTTATCAGTTATCAGTTGTAAAAAGAGTAATATTTGCTTCAATTGATGGAATGAAAAGAACTCAAGACAACCTTGATCTAAAATTTGATAAATCTAATTATTTTGAATAATTTAAAATGGAGTAGTTGTTAATCGTTTTTATAAACCTTGCTGATAATTGTTTCGGGCGCATCTAAATTTTTAAAAAAGCCTAAAAATTATAGGAAAGACTTAACTGGCAAAAGGTATGGAGGAAAAAAGTATTTTTGGAAAGATTGAGATGAACCCTAAAAAAGCAGACAAACTTTAGACTTTATTTTTAATACAGTCAAATATTATGAGCAACAAAACAGCCATTTCATTTATCAGTTATCAGTTATCAGTTATCAGTTGTAAAAAGAGTAATATTTGGTTCAATTGATGGAATGAAAAGAACTCAAGACAACCTTGATCTAAAATTTGATAAATCTAATTATTTTGAATAATTTAAAATGGAGTAGTTGTTAATCG
>NZ_JAAHHT010000489.1 GCF_010672085.1 Okeania sp. SIO3I5 | reverse complement strand
GGGAAACCCTGACCGCTGCGCATGACAGAGGTGATGTCCTCCCCCTGTATTGACATTGATAATAACAAAATGCTCCTAAAAGTGTCAAGGGCATATAAACGTTTAGCTTATGAAGGTATCCAAATCCTGGCCCAGGCTTTCATCCCGACGCTCCCCCTCCCCCCTTCCAAAGCAGGGCTTTTTCATTCTCCAAAATTAGTAGTTAATTTTTGGAAAAAAAATTATGTTTTTGCCCCCTCATAAGGTTTAATTCTAATTTAATTTATTCTGATTTTTTCTGGTAAATAACTTTCTCTATTTTTTTGATGCAAAAACTTAAGCCTATGCTTTTTACACAAAAGCTTATCCTTTTATTCTCAATGTTTATAAAATTTATTTTATGAAAAATGTATTTTTATTGTCTATTTAAGTAGAAAGTGCTAAAATTTTATCCCAATTATTTCCTAACCAATACATTCCTTGTTTTATTGAGTCAAAACCCAAACTTCGGTAAACATTCATAATTATTGTGTATAAAAGTGAAAGATTCCGAGCTGCTTCTAGCTTTTTTATTTTTGATTTATCTTCATTAAAAATTACATCTTTTACCCAATGTACTTGATTTTCTATTAACCAATGTCCTCTGATTTTCGCTGCAAATATTTCTGATGGTAACACTTTACTACTAATATAATACAAAGTTTCTTCAAACTTTTTATTTCCTCTTAGTCCTGTTCTATCTACCTTAATAAAGCTTTGAATATGAGGATAATTTTTATGTTTAATATTTTCGGCTTTAAATACACTAATTGTTCTCTTTATTTGACGTCCATGACTTTTATCCATTTCTTGATATATACTGATTGCTTCCTCTACTTTTGCTAGGTTTTTTAAGCGTTCAAATAACTTTATCTGATTTGCTTTTACCGTAATCAAATAATCATTTTTACTGTCAATTATTGTTTGAGTTGTTTGTTTATTGCAATGAAGTGCATCCAGAGTAAATATTTTATTCTTTAAACCGCAATCTCTTATCAGTTCTTGCACTTGCTTAATTTCTGAACTTTTTTTACTCTCAAATGTTTGGGATTTAACCACTAGCTTTGTTTTCTGACTAAAGCATGATATTGTTGTTAACATATTTTGGACTTTTTGTTCATAATTAGTTAAAGTATTTTTTCAACTTTTTCCATCAATTCCAATCCAATCTTCTTCATAAAATGAATAATTATTTGATATTATTTCATTGAATATTAATTGTATATCTGACTCTTTTACTCCCATCATTACTCTTCTTATCGTACTATATGAAGGTAACTTTTTCGATGGTATATTTAATACATTTATTAGTTTATTTTGATTGATTTTGCTAAACATTTCTATCTGTTTATAACTACTATTTCCGGTTAAAATACTTAAGACTATTATACTTAACACCACCCAAATTTTATGTCTTTTTCCCTGATTTTCACGAAAATCATTGACTTTTTTCAACTTCTCAAGTATGCTATTAATCATAATATGTTTATAGTAAAAATTAAGTGCTCTTTTTTGATTTTACCAACGAAAAGAGCGCCTTTATTTTTTTGGCGATCGCCGAGAATGAAAAAGCCCTGCTTTCCAAGGGGGGTTAGGGGGGATGGAGAGCGCGGGACTTCCCGCCAGGAAAGTTAAAAAATCATTATTCGTAATCATTGACCGTAAATCTGTTCCCTGTTCCCTGTTCCCTGTTCCCTATTCTCTGTTCCCTGTTCTCTGTTCCCTATTCCCTATTCCCTGTTCTCTTATGTCTAATAGAAAAGTTTTGTAAGTATTGTAAAGTTTTGCCGAATCAATAGAAAGATCTAGAAATCTATCAACTTTTATCCATCTTTGACAAAGAAAAGGTTTATTAGATATAATAGTGCCTTACGGGTGTAAAACATAAACTTGCCAACAGCCATTGACCTAATTTTAAATGGGTGAAAATCCTTTCTAGCGGAGGAAGACATAAGTCTATAGCCTCCCTCGTAGTTAAACCTATAAATCTAGAAAAGCAGAAG
>NZ_JAAHHT010000488.1 GCF_010672085.1 Okeania sp. SIO3I5 | reverse complement strand
TTGGGCTTCTTTGCCTTGTGATAGAGCATCAAACATGAGCAATCTTCATGGCCAAAAAGAATCAGATTTAGATACTTTATTGGCAGAGAAGTTGATTTGTATTTTATTTAGATTAACACCTGATATTATTTGCTTAGAGAATGTACCAGCTTGGGCTAATTTTAAGGCTTTTGAAATGATATTAACTTGGTTAAAAAATAATAACTATAAAGTAGATTATCGGAATTATAACCTTTCTCATTATAACGTCCCTCAAAGCAGGACTAGATTGATAATTAGAGCTTGTAGAAAAAATATTCAAATGAGCAGAATCCCAAGGCTTCCGTCTACTGGTTGGTATGATTCAATCCGTGATTTAATTCCTCAATTTAAGGTAGATGATATTAACCCTAAAGTTGATAACTTTTTGAAGAATCAAAAGGTAGATAGAAGTAGGTTTATCCTTGTAGAAAACTTTTTTAGCATGGGCAAATCTTTATACTCAGATGAAGATAGTAATTGTTGGACAATAAGGGCAATGAGTGGAGTTGACCAGAAAGGCTGTAGTAGAAATAAATCTATTGCTATATGGAACCCTGAAATAAATCAGTTTCAAATATTAAACTCAAGAGCGATCGCCCGACTTTCTGGATTTCCTGATAATTATTATATGCCTGAAAAAAGTGGTTATGCTGTCTATATCTGTGGGTTAAGTGTACCCCCTATTTTTGTGAGCAGGGTATTGGATAGTTTTGTTTAATAGGGTTGAGTTAGTTACTTATTTTTTGCCTACTAAAAAGTCAGGAAAATAATCTCCCTAACTACTGACTTGAAACGAACCTAATTCTATCAGCTTCTCAATAGATAAACTCTCCTCATCCTCATCTTCTTGATTAATTCTTTTAACTTGTACCGAATTATCATCTGTTCTCTCAAAGAAATAGCCAGAATTAGCGCCTAAATAATTAATCATAGATGGGTGGTGAGAAATTAACAGTAACTGTCTATCTTTTAAGTGGTTAACCATCAATGACAACCAAGACATTACTTCTGGTAAAGCTAAGAAAGTTTCTGGCTTATTAATACATAAAATACTTTTTCTTGGGGTACAAAATATCAATGTATATAAGATTATCAAAGCTGGCTGCCCTTGAGATAAATTAGAAAGAGAATAGAATTTACCTGATATTTCTGCCATCAAAAAATCTTTGTCAATATTACTACTAAATAATATATGTTTAAAACCATTTATCGCTTGCTGTAGTTGTTTTTCTAGTGCTGGTATATTGTCCTTATACGAACCATAAATTTTATAGTTGTCATGTAAATAGAGTAAGTAGTAGTACCAATTTGTAAAGTTTTCATAGACATCAGATTTGTTATTTCTGGAACGGTAATAATGGTCGGTAATTATATTGCTTGGAATTGTATTTCCAGGACAGAATATATTAGAAACCAGCTCCAGAAACTTTTTGAGCGAATCATCTTGATAGGATTTAAGCACAAAAATAGAAGTCGTGCCACTCCAATTATTTTTGATACTATAGCAGTTTGGGAAAGTGCTTGACTCCATTCCGACAGTAATTCCTCAGCCACTTCAGGAGCGACATTGCTCATTACATGATATCCCAAAGATGGATAAATTTGGTAATCAGGGCAGCGCCCCCAAGTCCACATATTGTACTCCCCAGCGTTCTACCAACAGCTCCAAAACCACGCGTCACAATTGACTTATTGATGGCGTCGATTTGTTTGTCGATTTCAGTGTCAGTTACTTGGAATTATTGTTAAGCAGTAGGTTTCCGGCATTGACTAATGCCTGGAAGATTGGGGTGACGCTAATTTTGCTTAGTCTTTTCTTGAGTTCATTTAATCCCGAATTAATCCAACCGACTAACCTACCTCCCCAATTTTTGAAGAGATTTTGAATTCCACCTCCCTTGGTAGAGCGTGTACGACTCCATTTTCGTACACCCTGGTTGCCCGTCGCTCTCAAACGAGCTTTTCTGCTCCGCATTGAAGATAGTTTTCTAGTAAATGCTAATGCTGCCATTGCTATTT
>NZ_JAAHHT010000487.1 GCF_010672085.1 Okeania sp. SIO3I5 | reverse complement strand
TGGATGGACTCAGTTTGTTGGTTTGCAAATCGAATATAGTTTAATTCAGCGCACCCCGGAAAGGGAACTTTTACCAATGTCTCGTACTTTTGATATCGGTGTTACTGCTTGGTCTCCTCTTGCTGGTGGTTGGTTGAGTGGGAAATATACCAAAGCTAATGCAACCTCAGAAGAGGGGAGACTAGATAGTGAAATGATGAAAGGTTTTTTGGAGCGGAGCGATCGCAACGTTGCTATTGCTCAAGAAGTAGATAAAGTTGCTCAACAAATAGGAAAAAGTTCCTCACAAGTAGCTTTAAGTTGGTTATTAAACCAAGGTGTAATTCCAATTATTGGAGCTAGAAAAATTTCTCATATTGAAGATAATCTCCAATGCGTCGATGTGAAATTATCCCCCGAACAAATTCAGCAATTAGATCGAGTTAGTGAAATCGAACTTGGTTTTCCACACGATTTCTATAAAACAGATATGGTCAAAAACTTTGCTTATAATGGCGCATTTGAGAAAATTGACAATCATCGTTACTTTCCTGTGAGGTAAATTATACCATTTCTCAAAAATATGGGGGAATGGGAAAACTCACATATTTGCACAATTTTTTGTATTTCATATTACACTTTCTGTGGAATGGGCATCTTGCCCGTTCCTTATATTTTTGATATCAAATCCGCTCCGGTTCAGTATACAAAAATATCCCATCTTCACATAATGCCAAATCTTTCTAGTTCTCCCCACACTTCCCACGGACATTTCTAAATCCTGTTTGCGGAGCATTTCCGCAGGAAAAACCTTTTGAGAGTTTACTATTCCCTATTCCCTATTCCCTATTCCCTATTCCCTAGCGCGTAGCGCTATAATACAAATTTCCATAACTAAATTCCTGAATTTTAACTGTAGAACTTTCTAGAAAAATAGATAGTTGATATTAACACTGACATAGTGTTTAAATTCTGGCATTATTAAAAGTGTAAGTAACTTTTAACTTTGAGGATAATTAAATGAGCTTTTCCATTCAATCTCTATATACTTGGTATCGTAATAGTATCCGTAATCCTAAGTATCGTTGGTGGATTATTGCTGGAACATTGGCTTATGTATTGAGTCCTTTTGATATTTCTCCAGATTTTATACCAATTATCGGACAAATTGATGATGTTGCTATTGTAACTCTTTTAGTAGCAGAAGTTTCTCAGATGGTAGTTGATTTTATTAAATTACGTCGGGGTCAAGATACACCAGTAGCATCTAATGTGAATAGCCAAGACTCAACTACTACAGATTCTACAGTTGATGTAAATGTAGTTTCTGTACCAGAAATGCAAAAAGAAGAAAAACTGTAAATATATCAAGTTAATTAACACTAAAATTACTTTTAAAGCATTTTTTCTTGTTAGAAATACTTGCTAGTGGTGTATAAGTAATAATTAAAAAAAAATCAAATAGACCAGTAAATACTATTCTTTTAAAAAGAGCGAATTTAGAGTATTTTCTGTTTCCTATTGCTTCCTACTTACTACAGAAATAACTACATTTACAGAACTAAAGAATATTTAACCCAAATCTCAGACTAATAATATAGATTTGGGTTGATTTTTTTTTGGGAAAATGGTAAAAATTCAATGGTAAAAATCCAAAAGTAAAGCACTACCCATTTAGGGCGCGGACATTGGTAAATCCTCTTTGCAGAGCATTTCCCTAGGAAAAATTTAGTCAGGAATTACTTTTGAATTCTGACTTTTGAATTTTGATTTGCGGAGCATTTTCCTAGAAAAAATTCAGTCAGGAATTACTTTTGAATTTTGAATTTTGATTTGCGGAGCATTTCCCTAGGAAAAATTCAGTCAGGGATTACTTTTGAATTTTGAATTTTGAATTTTGAATTTTGATTTGTGAGGAGTAGGGGTTCTGATTGTGAAATTTAGCGAACTTGCAAGTAAACTTGGTTCAGAGACGATCGCTTGTAGTCTGGAAAAAATAAATACTCTCGATCCAGATATTCAAGGTATAGCTGCAATAGATGAGGCAAAAACAGCTACTCTCAGTTATATTGAAGGAGCA
>NZ_JAAHHT010000486.1 GCF_010672085.1 Okeania sp. SIO3I5 | reverse complement strand
CCTAATATCAAATCCGGTTAAACAGTTATAGATTGCTTAACTCTGGAGGAGACAGGAGACAGGAGACAGGAGTCAGGAGGAGAAAGAATTGTAAAGATTGAGTAGTTATGAAGATAGGAAGTTTTTTTTATGTTCAATTAAACGGATTTGATATAATTTAGCTGGAGGAACTATTAACTGATAACTGATAACTAATAACTGAAATGACCCTACCAAATGGCCCTGCCCTCTCACCATTACAACAAAGAATACGGACTTGGAAATTTATTTTGAGTCCCTTATCTGCCATAGAAGAGCGATATTCTGAATATGGAGATGTTTTTAGAACAAATACTAATTCTTTGTTCCCTTTCATCTACTTCTGTAACCCTAAAGCTATTCAACAAATTTTTACTGCTGACCCTGATATTTTTGGTTTAGGGGGTAGTAATGGTGTTTTGGGGCATTTTGTGGGCGAAAATTCTCTACTGCTCCTAGACGGCGATCGCCACCGACAGCAAAGAAAACTATTAATGCCACCTTTTCATGGCGATCGGATGCGTAGCTATGGGGATTTAATCTATAAAATTACTTCTGATGTTATTAGTCAGTGGGAAATAGATAAACCTTTTCCAATCCGCAAGTCAACCCAAGAAATATCTCTCAAAGTAATTCTTGGTGCTGTATTTGGTTTAAATCAAGGAGAACGTTATGAAAAACTCAGACTTCTGATGTCTGATGTTCTCGACTCTATGAGTTCTCCTTTGAGTTCTATTTTTCTGTTCTTCAGGTTCTTGCAAAAAGACTGGGGATCTTGGAGTCCGTGGGGGAGATTTTTGCGGAAAAAGCAAGAACTCCACGAACTAACATTGGCAGAAATTGCGACTGCAAAAAAAGAAGGAAATCATCGTGATGATATTCTCAGTTTATTACTAGAAGCGCGTGATGAAACAGGTAATCCCATGAGTGACGAAGAAATTAAGGATGAACTGCTGACAATGCTGATGGCAGGTCACGAAACTACAGCGTCAGCTTTAGCATGGGCGTTATATTGGATTGACAAAATCCCATCAGTACGAGAAAAACTCAGGGCAGAATTAGCAACTCTTCCGAATAACTCAGACAAAGTTGCCATTACCAAACTTCCCTACCTTAACGCTGTTTGTCAAGAAACTCTACGCATTTATCCTATTGTTACTAATGCTTTCCCTAGAGTTGTTCAGAAACCTATAGAAATTATGGGTTATCAATTGGAACCGGGAATGGTGGCAATAGTGTCTATTTATCTGACTCATCACCGGGAAGATATTTATCCAGAACCCAAACAATTTAAACCAGAACGTTTTCTGGAAAGACAGTTTTCACCTTATGAATATTTGCCTTTTGGAGGGGGTAGTCGTCGTTGTATTGGTTCAGCTTTTGCTTTATTTGAAATGAAATTGGTATTGGCAACAATTTTATCACAGTACGAACTTAAGTTAGTTTCTAATCGACTGATTAAACCTGTTCGGAGGGGGGTGACAATGGCGCCACCAGGAAATATGCGGATGGTTGTGAAACAGAAGTTTAGGGAATAGGGAATAGGGAACAGTAGACTATCAAAGGGTTTTTCTTATAGGGAAATGCTCTGCAAACAGGATTTATAACTGTCCTAACCTTTGCTTCGACTACTATTCGACTACTAACTATATGTAGATGGGGTCATATTTTACAGCGGTTTTCATATCAATAAACCACAATGATATGATCAATCCACCGCATCATCTTCAGTAAGCAAGAGCGATATTTGATTGAATTTGGACTTTTATACTAACTCCGTGCCTCCGTACGGACGTTTTGCTGACGCTTTCGCTCCGCTAAGGCTACGCGACATGTTTGCGGAGCATTCCGTAAGGAAAACGCATTAATGCTCAAGCAACGTCCCTAATATAGAATCCGGTTATATAGTATATGTTCATTATTAAATCGGACAATCGGACCATCTCCCCCAACAATACACTCTTGTATTCAACCGGATTTGATATTACTCCTTACTCCTTACTCCTTACTCCTTACTCATTACTCATTACTCATTACTCCTCAGTAATACGATAACTAA
>NZ_JAAHHT010000485.1 GCF_010672085.1 Okeania sp. SIO3I5 | reverse complement strand
CAGGCAAGATGCCTGTTTTATAGAGGTTTGGATCAATCTAATCAATTATATCATGTCCGGTAGCATCGGTATTGTATAGCAAAGGTAGGGAACAGGGAACAGGGAGGAGGGAGGAGGGAGGAGGGAACACTTAACTGGCAGGAATACTTAAGAGCCAGAAAAAAAACTTAAATTTCGGGTAAAATTCACCCTTGAGTTTACACCAACGATACCAGCGGACATGATATTAGAGCATTTTGAAAAAAGAATGTTACGAATAGTAAGAGCGATAAAAATAATTTTCAGGAGACATCCATTTGACAAAAAAGATAATTTACAACCTAAAAAGTGGTATTTCAGCCATCCATTCTGACTCCTGACTCCTGACTCCTGACTACTAAAAAATCTCCCAGTTATTTGTAGCAAACATTTATCAAAATGGTATTACAGGTTTTAGTTTTTCCTTTTCAGTTGTTAATTTTTTCGGCACCATAACTGCTAAAGCTAAAGGAACTACCTGAAAATGAGCTGGAGTATAAGTAACAATTTCTCCATCAGTATTAATAGGACGAGGTTTGCGAGTATAAACACTAATTACGGAACCAGAGAGGGAACGAAAACCAAAACTTTCTTGATATTTTCCTTGCCATATAGCAGGTAACATACCAATAAATTGCCAACAATATTTCACTTCTAGACTGTATAAATCTAACCTTTGGTCATCAATTGTAGCGTCGTGAGCAATAGTCATTCCACCTCCATAATGTTTGCCATTTCCTACAGCAACTTGTAAAGTCTTGACTATTTTTGATTCACCATTACAACTAATTTCTGCTGTAAAAGGGCGACTTTGTAAAATCATTTTACTGGCAGTAATAGCATAAGCTAAGACACCCCAGCGACGCTTTGCTTCTTTAGTTAAATTATTAGTAATATCTACACTTAATCCGATACTGGCAACATTGAAAAAATATTTACCATTAACTACACCTAAATCTATATAACGTTTTTTGCCAGTAGCGATCGCTTGACAAGCTTCAAATAGAGAAACAGGAATTCCTAAAGTTCTAGCTAGATCGTTAGCTGTTCCTAATGGTAAAATTCCCAAGGGTAAACCTGTTTCGACTAGAGCATCGACGGCTAAATTTAATGTGCCATCCCCACCACCAATAATTATTAGATTTACCTGGTTTTTATACTCTTGAATAAAATGGTTAAAATCCTGGGGAGATTCAGTTTCTTTACAGATAATCTCTAAGCCAAAATCTTGTAAATAAGTTAAGACTAAGTGTAAACTTTGAGAAACTTTTCTGGCGTGAGGATTAACTAATAAAAGAGCTTTTTTTGATTCTATCTTATCTGAGTTCATGAGGAATATTGATTATTAATATAGGGGGTTTCATATTAATTAAATACAGTCTTTTTATATTTTTATGAAAATATATTGCCAGTTGCCTTTTGTCTACAACTGCTAGGAATTATATTATTTTTTGGAGATACATTCAATAATGGATAATGGATAATGGATAATGGATAATGGATAATTACCTCTCCCTTTTAGGGAGAGGATTGACTAAAAGGAAAAAATTTATTTTCTTCCCCTTGAAAGGGGAGGCTTTAAACCTGAATTATCTAATTATTTAATTGTTTAATTGTTTCGGTAAATTGCGTACTAATGGGGTAGAACTGATGATCGAGAATATTTTTTGCTTCTATATCGGCTTTGTTGAATGAAAGTATATAGCTGCCGCACTTGCTCCGGGTATGTACTTCATCAACGGGGGGAAACTGCTGTAACTATTGGACAATAGATACATCAAATATCAATCTTTGAAATAAAAAGACTAAA
The DNA here is from genome assembly GCF_010672085.1 of Okeania sp. SIO3I5. GTDB lineage: Bacteria > Cyanobacteriota > Cyanobacteriia > Cyanobacteriales > Microcoleaceae > Trichodesmium. The sequence goes on along the minus strand of NZ_JAAHHT010000485.1, from coordinate 300 downwards.
ACCTTTACAGGCAAAAGTTTTGAGATTCGATCTGCCTGCCCTAACTATTGGACAATAGATAAATAGAACACCAATAATCGCGATTGCTGTCTTTCGCTTTCTCAGCAGAGCAATAACTATTGGACAATAGATCAATGGAACATCAATAATCGGGAAAAAGAGCGATATAGCTGACGAATGAATGTTCTACGCTACTTTCATGCAACAAAGCTTTCTATAGCTATTCCCTCCATACCTGTTCCCTCCATACCTGTTTCCTAAATAGGGCTTGCTGATTAAATCTAAAAGTATTGACATTAA
>NZ_JAAHHT010000484.1 GCF_010672085.1 Okeania sp. SIO3I5 | reverse complement strand
AAAAGTCAAAAGTTAAAAGTTAAAAGTTAAAAGTTAAAAGTTAAAGTGATTTTAAAAGTGGCTGATTAATTCTCAAAGCATTAATAGATCAAGGCAAATACCTTTTTGGATATAATATAAAATCCGGTTATACAGTAATCGCAAAATTACTTCCTCAACTAAAATATGTTAAGCATGAATACTAATTTAAAAATTTATGCATTTTCATTTCCTTTCTTACTCCTTACTCATTACTCCTTACTCATTACTCATTACTCCTTACTCCTCAGTAATACGATAACTAATTACCCGGATTCTATATAAAAATCAAGGCACAATTATGACTAAAAAATAAGGTTATATCATGTCCGGATCAGAACGTGATAGAACTCCGTTCCGCTTACGCGACCAAAAAACTTTCTCTTCATTTATAGCTTAAAATTCCCTCCTCATAACTCATAACTCATTACTCATAACTCATAACTCATATAGCAGGGAACAGGGAACAGGGAACAGTTGGAAAAGTGTTTCCTAGTATAAGATTCATCATCAGTCTATGTCCTAATCTTTGCTTCGACTGCTATAACTCATAACTCATAACTCATAACTCATTACTCATTACTCATTACTCATAACTCATAACTCATAACTCATTACTCCTCCATTTTTATGTATAACTATTCGACCGGACATGATATTAATAGTCTCCCCCTTTCAAGAGGATGAAAAAGCGGTCGGAAAGCGGAGCATGACCTAGGATGGGATGGCGTTTTTAGCTAAGAGAAAATAAACTTCAGTATTTCAATCCCAATGGTTCAGCTAGAGAAAAGTATACTTCTTATAATAGACATCTCCGAAAATTCAAAATCAAATCAATTATCATCCATAAATTATCTATTCTTTCTTCCAGTTAAGAGTTAAGTGTTCCCTGTTCCCTCTTTTCCGGAGATATCTAATTGTCATACAAAGCGATAGTATTGGCATAAAATAGACCATAAATCGGGTTTATTGTTATAGTTAAAACTTAACCATGGTCATTCATATAAACCCGGTTTATTGAAGTCAAAGGCGATCGCCCTCGACTGTAAAAATGGAGGTACAAATTTTGGCAAGAGTAAGAGTGAGACAGCACGTTAATCCTTTATCTAGCAAATATCAACAGTCAGTAACTATCCCAAATTTAAGGGATATTTATGGAGATATAAATAAACCATTACATTTAGATATTGGTTGTGCTAGAGGTAGATTTTTATGGGAGATGGCACAGGTAGAACCTGAGTGGAATTTTCTAGGTTTAGAAATACGGGAACCCCTAGTTATAGAAGCTAATAATTGGCGAGATGAACATAGTTTAAATAATTTGCATTATTTATTTTGTAATGTGAATATTTCCCTAGGAGAAATATTTGAGTATTTGCCAAAAGAGGTATTAAAAAGAGTCTCAATTTTATTTCCCGATCCTTGGTTTAAAAGACGTCATCAAACCCGTCGAGTTGTACAACCAAAGTTAGTAGAAGATTTAGCAAATTATTTAACAGTAGGAGGGGAAATTTTTCTGCATTCTGATGTGGAAGAGGTAGCTAAAAAAATGTGCGATCGCTTCTCGGAGCATAATTCATTTTATAGAAATTCTAATGATTGGTTAAACGAAAATATTTTGCCAGTTTTATCAGAAAGAGAAAAGGCGACTTTAGCAAAAAATCAACCTGTGTATCGAGCATTATTTATAGCAGGGAATAGGGAATAGGGAACAGAAGGAGTAGGGGAGCGGGGGAGTAGGGGAGTAGGGGAGAATTTTTTTTACCCAACTCTTGCCCAAAATGCCAACATGCATTTTGATGAACAGCTGAAAACCAAGGTATTTCTGACCATCAAAATTGCTCAAACCCTTATCTAAAAATACTTTGAGATTTAATCAGCAAGCCATAATTATCCTTCAGGTTTCCGATTTTTATTGATTTTTTTGAAGTATGCTTTACTACCTAATCCTAGCATCCAATACATAATAGGTGCAAATATTACATATATAGCGTTTCTCAGCAATCGTGAGGTACACCTATCTTTATTTGTTCCTATTTCCTATTCCCTGTTTCCTATTCCCTATTCCCTATTCCCTGTTCCCAGTTAAGTGTTCCCTGTTCCCTAAAACC
>NZ_JAAHHT010000483.1 GCF_010672085.1 Okeania sp. SIO3I5 | reverse complement strand
AATTTGTCCCCACTCAAGACCATCCTTAGAAGAATTAGGACGAGTAATCAAAGAAAATCAAATTACGACACTGTGGTTAACAGCAGGATTATTTCATCTGATGGTAGAAGAAAGATTAGAAGATTTAAAATCTTTAAATCAACTGCTAGCAGGAGGAGATGTATTATCATTAGTTCATGTGAAAAAAGCTCTTACCCAACTGAAAAATTGTCAATTAATTAATGGATATGGACCAACAGAAAATACCACATTTACCTGTTGTTATCAGATAACTGAAAGCCTAGGAGAGCTAAATTCAGTGCCGATTGGACGACCAATATCGAACACCAAAGTTTATGTATTAGACAATTATTTACAACCAGTACCAGTAGGAATCCCAGGAGAACTATACATCGGAGGAGATGGTTTAGCAAGAGGGTATCTCAACCGCAGCGAACTAACAGCAGAAAAATTCATTCCTAACCCCTTTGGTGTAGGTAGTCTCTACAAAACAGGAGACGTGGTACGTTATTCGCCAGACGGAAACATAGAATATCTAGGCAGGATAGACAACCAAGTCAAAATCCGAGGGTTCCGCATTGAACTAGGAGAAATAGAAGCAGTTCTCAATACAAACTCCCAAGTAAAACAAGCAGTAGTCACCGTCCGAGAAGATATCCCAAACAATAAAAGTATTGTAGCTTATGTAGTCAGTAACAATGAATCATTAAACAGCAATCTCCTCAAAGAAGAACTCAAACAAAAACTACCAGAATACATGGTACCATCAGCCATTGTCTTTTTAGAAAAGTTCCCGCTCACAGCCAATGGAAAAATCGACAAAAAAATATTGCCAGCACCAGAGGTTGATTTAACTCAGGAAAGCCAATTAATTCTGCCACGAGACATCATAGAAATAAAATTAGCCCAAATTTGGTCAAAACTCCTCAATATCAATCCTATTGGAGTAACTAACAACTTCTTCAATTTAGGTGGGGATTCTCTTCTAGCTGTGCATCTAATGTCTCAAATTCAACAACAATTCCAGAGAAATTTACCTTTAGCAACACTGTTTAGTAGTCCCACCATTGAACAGCTAGCAGATATTCTGCGTTCTGAGGAAAATCCTTTACCTTGGTCTGCATTAGTAAAAATCAAAGGTGGTTTATTACCACCTCTGTTTTGCATTCATCCTGCGGGAGGAACTGTTTTCTGCTATCAAGACATAGCCTCCTATCTAAGTTCAGAACAACCAGTCTATGGATTACAATCTTTTGGTCTCAGTCTTGAAAGCACCCATCACACCAGTATTGAACAAATGGCGGCTCACTATATCCAGGAGATTCAAACTGTTCAACCTCATGGTCCTTATTTTCTATCGGGTTGGTCTTTGGGCGGCTTAGTAGCTTTTGAGATAGCCCAACAACTTCAAAGTCGAGGTGAACAGATAGCTCTATTGATTTTAATAGATAGTGCTCCACCTTCTATGATTCCAAAAGAACAAGAAAATAATGTAGCTGTATTAGTAGAAGAATTTCTAGGACAAGATTTAGATTTAGAACAAGATTTAGATATGTCTTTAGAGGAACTCCAAGAATTAGACCGAGAAGAACTACTAACCTATGTTGTAGAACTTGCTATCAAGAAAAGTTTAATTCCAGAAGATTTTGATTTAGCTCAAGCTCTTTATCTTTTGAAGATTCAGAAATTAAACGTTCAAGCACTGCATAATTATCAACCTCAGTTTTACTCTGGATCTATTGTTTTATTAAAAGCTAGTGAGATTGATGGTAATTTTGAATCTGCTGGTGATTTTGAATCTGCTTGGAATGAATTAGTCGAATCTATAGAAACTTATTTAGTTCCTGGTAATCATCAAAGCATGGTCAGATCACCTCATGTCCAGACACTAGCTCAACAACTTCAAAATTCTCTCACTCTGGCACAAACTGGAGAGTAATATCATGTCCGGTTGAACAGTGATAAATAAAAATGGAGGAGTAATGAGTAATGAGTAATGAGTTAGGAGTAATGAGTAATGAGTAATGAGTTAGGAGTTAGGAGTTAGGAGTTAGGAGTTAGGAGTTAGGAGTTAGGAGTTAGGAGTTAGGAGTTAGGAGTTAGGAGTTAGGAGTTAGGAGTTAGGAGTTAGGAGTTAGGAGTTAGGAGTTAGG
>NZ_JAAHHT010000482.1 GCF_010672085.1 Okeania sp. SIO3I5 | reverse complement strand
TATGATTCAAACAGCTTTAACCTAAATAATTAATAATTAAACAATTAAATAATTAAATAAATAATTAAATAATTCAGGTTTAAAGCCTCCCCAATAAAGGGGAAAAAAGCGGTTGGCAAGGGTCCCAGTCCGTTAGGATGGGATAGATAGGCGACTGGCGCCATATCCAATCAACCAAGAGAAATAAATCTTTTCCTTTTAGGCAATCCTCTCCCTAAAAGGGAGAGGTAATTATCCATTATCCATTATCCATTATCCATTATCCATTATCCATTAATGAAGCCTTTCCAAACCAAAATTGGCATAACCTTAACCAAGAAAAAAATTACTGTTTTACAAGTTAATCTTGGCAAACGTTGTAATCTCGCCTGTAGTCATTGTCATGTGGAAGCTAGCCCAAAAAGAACAGAAGAACTTACTCCTGAAATTTGTGAACAATTAGTTGAGTTAATTAAGAGATTTCCTCAAATTGAAACAATTGATTTGACTGGTGGTGCCCCAGAAATGAATTATGGTTTTAAAGAATTAGTTGAAGTTGCAAGAGCTAAAAATAAAGAAGTAATTGTTCGTTCTAATTTGACAATTTATTTTGTGCCAGGTTTTGAAGATATTCCAGAATATTGTGCGGAAAATCAACTCAGAATTATTGCATCCTTGCCCTGTTATTTAGAAGATAATGTAGATAAAATGCGTGGCAATGGTGTATATAATCAATCAATTCTAGCATTGCAATGGTTGAATAGATTAGGATACGGAAAAAATCAAAATCTGCTCTTAGATTTAGTTTATAATCCTCCAGTTCCCCTGCGTGATAAATTTGCCCTTTCTCCCAATCAAAAAAATCTAGAGCAAGATTATAAGACTTATTTAAAAGAACATTTTAACGTCGAGTTTAATCAACTGTTCACAATTACTAACATACCCATAGGTAGAACTAAAATGTATCTGGAATATCTAAAGATATATCAGCCTTATCTAGAATTTTTGGAGTCAAATTTTAATAGGGAAACTGTAGAAAATTTAATGTGTCGGAATGAATTATCAATTGATTATTTAGGTAATGTTTATGACTGCGACTTTAATCAAATGGAAAATATTCCGGCTCGAACAAAGAAAGGTGAAAAAATTACGGTAGCTAAGTTATTAGAAGCTAATAATTTAGACATAATTGAACAAGTACAGATAGCAAATTATTGTTATGGTTGTACCGCAGGTTCTGGATCTAGCTGCGGTGGTGCATTAGTATAATTAAGACATAGAAAAAATATTGTTTAATTTAAAATAGACATCTCCGGAAAAGAGGGAACAGGGAACACTTAACTGGGAACAGGCAACCCACCCCTAACCCCTCCCAAGAGGGGAGTAATTGATAATTTATGGATAAGAATTGATTCTATTTTTAATTTTCGGAGATGTCTAATGAGGAAGAAGGAAGAAGACATAAGGGAGAGAGAAGAAAATAAGATTAATTACTTGTTTACTACTAATATCAAGTTTTATTAATTAGCCATAATAAAAATTATATAGCTGCCCTTGTGAGAATATTTTTTGCTTTTTCCCTTTGTTCCCTACTCACTATTCCCTAGTCTCTAAAACCATAAATATATCTACTTCATCCTATATTGCAGACATCAGAATTATGTGTCTGCAATATATACAATTTCCTGAATGTTCCATATTCAAATTAATTCAAAATTCAAAATTATAACCTCTGCCTGTTTGCGCAGCATGACCTAGGAAATTAATTCAAAATTCAAAATTATAACCTCTGCCTGTTTGCGCAGCATGACCTAGGAAAGTCAGAGGCTTGAATCCTTAATTCAAAAATTATTCAAATTAAGGAATGAACCAAAATTTTTGAACTTTGAATGCGTGAATTTTGAATTCAAAAAATGGTCAAAACTATCCTTTCATTTAGGAGTTCTCAAAAAAAACTTGCTTAGTTCAAGGTTCAAGGTTGCAAAAATGGTCGTTGGGTATATTACAGTCTGAATTTATTTGAGTTGGAAACCTTAGAACAATATTTATTAGAAGACAAAAATTTTAACCCTTTCCTAGCTCAACTTTGTGAAAATAATGATTAACTTTAATACTGGGTAAAAAGATTTCCAGCCAACAGTAAAAAAATCTGCATAAATCTAAAAAATGCTCACAATAGTAACTAGAATTTTTACCAAAATAGCATA
>NZ_JAAHHT010000481.1 GCF_010672085.1 Okeania sp. SIO3I5 | reverse complement strand
TTTTCCATCGGTGGATTTCTCAAATTTTCAGTGGTTCAAATTTTTTCCATAGTTAAAGTCAGAGTAAATATCGGTTCCTCTGAAAATTTTTTGATGCTCGGAGTGGAAAATCTGGAAATAGCAAATTCTCCATCAGTGGGTTTCTCAAATTTTCAGTGGTTCAAATTTTTTCCATAGTTAAAGTCAGAGTAAATATCGGTTCCTCTGAAAATTTTTTGATGCTCGGAATGGAAAATCTGGAAATAGTAAATTTTCCATCGGTGGATTTCTCAAATTTTCAGTGGTTCAAATTTTTTCCATAGTTAAAGTCAGAGTAAATATCGGTTCCTCTGAAAATTTTTTGATGCTCGGAATGGAAAATCTGGAAATAGTAAATTTTCCATCGGTGGATTTCTCAAATTTTCAGTGGTTCAAATTTTTTCCATAGTTAAAGTCAGAGTAAATATCGGTTCCTCTGAAAATTTTTTGATGCTCGGAGTGGAAAATCTGGAAATAGCAAATTTTCCATCGGTGGATTTCTCAAATTTTGGCTGGTTCAAATTTTTTCCATAGTTAAAGTCAGAGTAAATATCGGTTCCTCTGAAAATTTTTTGATGCTCGGAGGGTCAAATCTGGAAATAGCAAATTTTCCATCGGTGGATTTCTCAAATTTTGGCTGGTTCAAATTTTTTCCATAGTTAAAGTCAGAGTAAATATCGGTTCCTCTGAAAATTTTTTGATGCTCGGAGGGGGCAACTATGCAACGGCCACTTTTTAGATCCCAAAAAGGCACTTGCCTTTATATGTCAATGCCCGCGAGATTTAATCAGCAAACCCTCTCAACAAAAACAAAACGAATAATCTCATTTACATTTATTTTTAGGTAACGAGTGAGAAAGTTACTTTTTTATGATACACTGACTATTGTCCAACAGTTGAGAGAAAAATCATGGGTACTAGAGAAGCGTCTATGTTATTAGGTATCTCTCGTCAACGTCTGCTTGTTTTATTGGCTCAAGGAAGAGTCCAAGATGCTGAGAAAAATGGTAGATTCTGGGAAATCCCAGTTTCTGAGAATGGAATGCCTGTAATCATTCCGGCTCGGTGCGGTCCGAAAGGTCTCTGGCACAAGGAAAAACCCAAGGAACCTAAAATGATTCATGTTAATCAAAGCAACATTAAAGGTAATAAGGGTAAGCCTCCAAAGAAATTGAAACCAGTCCTTTCTGTTAAGGACGGCGATCGGAACGATTATGGTTATGAGTTATATATTCCAGGTCCTTGCCAAATCGTCTATGAACCTTACAAACCGGCAAAATGTGGCGCTCATTTGTGGATTAATACTTATGAGCCAGTGGAATTTATACATAATGAATTTTCATCAGATCCTGCAAGACAACCTAGCAAACAACTTTATATATATATATAGTTTGTTTCTGTAGGCAGTATTGTAAAGTTTTATTAATTTTATAGAAAAACATAGGAAAACAACTAAAAATATCTTAGACTAAGAAAGGATTGCAGAACAGCTCGTTAAATCTTTACAAGAGGGATAATGCAGTTAGTAGAACGTACTATTATTAAAAAAAATCATCCCAATTATAAATCACTTGATGCTCTAGCTTTCTTGTCTAAAAATCTTTACAACATGGCTAACTACATAGTTAGACAGGAGTTTATTAATAACGGAAATTATCTAGATTATAACAAGGTTCAAAAGTTATTACAGTCGGGAGTAGATTATCAAGCAATACCAGCAAAAGTTTCTCAGCAAGTTTTGATTCTTTTAGATAAAAATTGGCAAAGTTTTTTTCACGCTATAAGAGCTTATTATCAAAGTCCAAGTAAGTTTAAAAGCCGTCCTCAACTGCCAAAATATAAACATAAAAAGAAAGGGAGGAATATTCTAGTTTACACAAAGCAGGCAATTAGTAAACCTCAATTAGTCAAAAATCAGAAGATATTACTATCAAAAAGTAAACTATTTTTTGACAGTAAAATAAATTATGATTCTCTGCAACAAGTGAGAATTATTCCTAAGCTTAATTACTATGTTATAGAAGTGGTTTATGAATCTGTTGAAGTGAAATTAGATTTGTATAACTATTATGTAGCTTCTGTAGATTTGGGAGTAAATAATTTGGCGACTGTAACATCAAATAAAAAAGGTTTTCAACCCTTTATTATTAACGGCAGACCAGTCAAATCAATTAATCAATTCTATAATTATAAGAAGGGGA
>NZ_JAAHHT010000480.1 GCF_010672085.1 Okeania sp. SIO3I5 | reverse complement strand
CTAACCCGGTACTTGGACTTAGACTTGGACTTGGACTTGGACTTACTCATATCTACTTTGGTGTAGGTTTTTCGTGCCATGCACTATTATTTTTACCCTATTTCCTTCCTTTGTGCAACAAAGCCATTCATAATTCATAATTCATAATTTAGAATTATGAATTCTAAATTTCGCCGACTCAAACGCCTCTCGCATCACTCCCTGAATTTTCTCTGGATCTGGCTTTTTCCCTCCCATCAAATCTCCAAAATAAACACAAGCACTTTCTCCCAACGCCCAAGTATAAGTTGCTGCCCAAGAAGCAGCGATCGCGCTCCCGAACCCAGGCACAAATTTAATCAACTCCCTTCCCACTGCTTGAGCGACAAAACCGCCACCAATAGCACTAACCACCCCTCCTGCTTGAGATGGAGAAATTGTTTGCCCATACAAATTTCCCAATAAACCCACCATCGAAACTTGCAACGCTGTCAATACTGGCATTGTCGCAAAAGGTAAAGGTACTGCTGCGACGGTAGCTGCCATAATAGTAAAAGATAAAATGTAACGCCTCCCCACATCTCGGTAAATATTCCCCAATTCTTTACTTGCTTCCTCATCCAACAATTGATGAATTGTTCGCGCCTCTGCTTCCGGCAGCAATTCTGCCAAACTATCTCTAAATGCTTCCAAACCATAAAATACCGGATTATAACCATCCTCTTCCAGAGTAAAATCGAGCAACACAGAACTATTATACAACTCGCCAAAATCTTCCTGAATAGCAGCAAAAGCACGTTTCAGTTCCTCAAATTCTGGAGGATATTCGGGATGATCGTCAGTGGGGTTAGGATAAACCTCGTGCAGACAAGTCACTGCTAACAAACAAGGAATATTTGGATATTCCTCTCGTAACTGTTGGGCAACTTGTCGTAAAGTATCCGTGGCAAAATCATTAATTTTTACAGTCAAAATCAAAATTCTGGCGCGATCGCTTTCCTGCTGCAACTCTGCCAAAAGTTCCTCAATAATAACCGGAATTTCCTGTTTCACATCTCCTAAACCGACAGTATCCGTAAAAATTAACAACGGTAGATCGTCAGAAGGATAAGCATAACGTTCGGTGTGTTGAGTATGAGGGCGAAAACCTTCACCGACTATTTCTGGAGAAACCCCTGTTAAACCTCGCACAATAGAACTTTTACCTGTTTGCGGTTTACCGATTAAAATTGCTTCAGTAGTAGGAAGTTCGGCGCGAACTTTTGCCAATATTTCGGCAACTTGAGCTTCATCCACAGTAAACCACTGCATTATTTTTTGCCCTGCCCGATCTACAGGGAAAAGTTTCATTAAACGGTTATTGGTATCATGCCAAATTCCACCGATCCGATTTTGCCAAGAGTCTGTTTTTGACTCTGTTTTTACATCCTCAGTTGGTTGATTAGACTCTTCAGAATTAGCTGTTGGGGAGTTAATATCATTTGGTTCAGTCATTTTAGTTATCTGTATATCTTTTATCAAAACTTCCAGTAATAGGGAGGCAAAAAAATGCTTTTATAGAAGCCAAGCGTGTATCTCTAGAAAATAGGGAGTAGGGTAGGGACGTTTTGCTGGCGCATAACTCCGTTAACGCTATGCGACATGTTTGCGCAGCATTCCGTAAGGAAAACGCATTAATGCTCAAGCAACGTCCGTACGGGAGTAGGGGGAGCGCTTGTGTAGGCATTGCTCATTCATTGTCTGAGCTAGAACATTTACAACCCTACATTTTTTGAGTCCTGTACGGATCACGCCTCCCACGCCTCCCACACCTCCCACACCTCCCACACCTCCCACACTTCCCACACTTCCCATACTTCCCATACTTCCCCACCTGATCGGGTATAGCATTCTTTGTGAGAAATCGTATTATAACCGTACGAATTAAACTGTAGAAAATTGCAGTTCTTAAATTCTTGATATTGGATTAACCAATATAGGCGCTCTCGGCACAGCTCACTATTCCCATCCTAGGTCATGCTACGCAAACGGCAGTAAATGCCTCTGGGAATTTCTGTCTTAAATTTGAAGAGTGCCATTAATATCGGCATTAATCACTTTACCTGTTCCACTTCTACAGGACTTACGCAAGGGCACTACATATAGTGTTAATCCTTAAGGTTCTCTGTACATTGGCTATCTAAACTAAGTTCCTCTTAGCGATCGCCACAGCCACAAAATTATCATTAACTGAAATGAAAAAT
>NZ_JAAHHT010000048.1 GCF_010672085.1 Okeania sp. SIO3I5 | reverse complement strand
CCTAACTCCTAACTCCTAACTCCTAACTCCTAACTCCTAACTCCTAACTCCTAACTCCTAACTCCTAACTCCTAACTCCTAACTCCTAACTCCTAACTCCTAACTCCTAACTCCTAACTCCTAACTCCTCAGTAATACGATAACTAATTACCCGGATTCTATATAATTAAATACGTTTACTCTCCCAGAATACCCATTAGACCTCTCCAAAAATGCCAATTTGGAAATGGCAGGGTAAGGGTTTGAGAACCTTTTCTGGAGAGGTCTATTGATAAGCCTTCCATGAAGGAGCCAGCTATCGGGAACGCAGACTCCAAAAATTATACTGAATCCTGATTCCTGACTCCTGATTTCCAGTCGAAGGCTGTTAAATTTATTCAGAAGTTAAAACGATCCGGTAACGAGCCTTATTTGCTGACACCTTATCCATTGCTTCATTAATTTGAGAGATAGACATAGTTTCAATCATTGGTTTAATCTGATGAATTGCTGCAAATTCCAACATTTCTTTCATAAAACGCCGTCCACCAACTACACTACCGACAACAGCTTTTTGATCGAAAACTAAAGGTAATAAAGGTATATTTAACATCGAAACAGGAAGCCCAACTAAGCAGAAAACGCCATTTTTTGCTAATAAACTAAAGGCTTTCTCCCAATCAACTTCTGATGAAACAGCACTAATAAGTAAATCTATACTGCTACTAGCTGCTGTGATTTCTTCTTGACTGTTCCAATTACAAAAATGGTGCGCTCCAAATTCTTTTGCTTCCGTTTCTTTATTAGGAGAAGTAGAAAAAGCAGTAACTTCTGCTCCCATCGCCCGGGCAAATTTAATAGCTAAATGTCCTAACCCTCCTATTCCTATTACCCCTACTTTTGTCCCCGGATATTTAATATAGGTGCGTAGGGGAGTATAAACTGTGATGCCAGCACAAAGTAATGGTGCTGCACTTGCAGAGTCTAAACCATCAGGTATTTTGTAGGCAAAATCAGCAGAAGCGCGTAACTTGTCAGCAAAACCTCCATGATTTCCTACAATTAAACCTGTATAGCCTTGACGACAGACATTTTCTTCTCCTCGTAAACAAGCGTCACAGACTCGGCAGGAATTACGAATCCAACCAAAACCGACGCGATCGCCAATTTTCAGAGAAGTAACATTTGGACCTATTCGAGTAACATTTCCGACTACTTCATGACCAGCAACCAGAGGAAAACTACTCACGTCCCAGTCATTATCTCTCATGTGAATATCAGTATGACATAAGCCATTATGGGTGACTTGAATTTCTATATCATTAGTACCTAAAGGTAATGGTTCATATTGCCATTGTTGGAGTTTTTCACCTACTTTTAGGGATGCGTAAGCTGTAAATGTCTCAGTCGTGGACATAATTTAATTCCTCTGTGAAAATATTTTTATTATATTAACTCCAGATATGTTTCAATAAAGTTTTCAATGTAAGAGATGAGGTATGGCCAAATTGGCCAGATTAAGAGTTTGGACTATACTATAATTCTGGCTTAAAAGTTGTGTAAGTCCCATTAAAAAAAATTGTCAGTTCAACGTACTTGAATGATATTTTTAGGACTTACGCACATAATGGCCGTTAACCCTTACTATAATAACATCTCCAGAAAAGGTTCTCAAACCCTTACCGCACCCTTAAAATTGGCATTTTTGGAGAGGTCTAATGATAGTTATAGTGGTTATAGATAAGTCCTGATTATGGGTCTTCAAGGTGCAAAAACTTCTACAAAACAGTGAGTCAAATCAAATCACAACGTAACAATGAAATCAAATAATTCTCAAATTCAAGAGCTGCTGGATATTCTCAATGCTCAAGACTCAGGAAGCACCTCTTTAGAAGGATGGTTTTTAGGCTCAAAGGCTGAAAATGCCGATAAACTGGAGCAGTTAATCGTAGAAGCAGTACGTGATCAAGCATTTTGGCGACGAAACTTCCACCCAGGCGATCCCACCCATATCACCGAACAAATAAAACAACAACCAGAATATATTCAGGCGATCGCTTCGGTAAAAGAAAACTTTCAATCCTTGCTAGCATTCCTCAAAAAATCTGTTCCTTTCTTCAGTATGCGCTATCAAGGCCATATGCTCTGGGATATGACGATGCCTGCTATTCTAGGTTACTTTGGAGCAATGTTGTATAACCCTAACAATGTTGCTTTTGAAGCCTCAACTGCAACAACACTTCTGGAAATGTGGGTCGGGGATGACCTTTGTCGAATGTTGGGTTACACGATTCCAGATGAAACTGAAATTGAAAAGGGAGCGATTCGACCTTGGGGACATATAACTTGTGGAGGTACTGTTGCTAATATTGAAGCAATCTGGTCTGCAAGAAATCTCAAGTTTTATCCCATTGCTTTTCAGGCAGCGCTGAAAAATGAATCCTCCCTCGCAGCAGCAAAAAATATTAAAATTTCTCTCCCTACTGGTGAGTCAAAACTGCTTATTGAACTTGATACCTGGTCGTTGCTAAATCTCAAAAGTGATGACATTCTGGCTTTACCCAGTCGTTTGACTCAAGAATATGAAATAAATAGTGAAGCGATCGCCGAAGCTGTCTCAAAATATTCTCTGCAAAATATAGGAATACAAGAATTTTCCCATAAGTTTCTCAGGGATATTGCAGCGTTACCAGTATTTCTAGTTCCGGGAACAAAACACTACTCTTTTCCCAAAGCTGCTGCAATTCTGGGAATAGGTTCATCAAATATAATTAATGTTCCTGTTGATGAAGACGCACGGATGAGTATTCCCGAATTAGAGAAAATTATCAACGAATGTCTAGCCGAAAAAAGACCAGTATATACAGTAGTTGCAGTTATTGGTAGTACAGAAGAGAGTGCTGTCGATCCCATTCAAGAAGTTTTGAAACTACGAGAACAGAAATACCGCCCCGCAGGGCTAGAATTTACAGTTCATGGCGATGCAGCTTGGGGAGGTTATTTTGCAGCTTTGTTGCGGGAAGACGATACCAAACTACTAGAAATTCCTGAGAGTCAACAAAAACCCAGTGCTGAGGTCAATTTAAGTGCTTATGTCACCCAACAGTTTCAAGCTTTGGGAAATGCTGATTCCATTACTATCGATCCTCATAAATCTGGTTATATTCCTTATCCCGCAGGCGCTCTTTGTTACCGCAACTCAGCAATGCGAGATATGGTGACATTTAAAGCTCCCTATATTTCTCACGGTGAAGCGGAGCCAACAATAGGTATTTACGGTGTAGAGGGATCGAAGCCAGGTGCTGCTGCTGCCGCTGTTTATCTGAGTCATCGGGTAATTCGCCCGACTAAGAGTGGGTATGGGAAAATTCATGGTAAGGCTCTATTTAGTTGTAAAAAACTTTATGCCAAACTGTTGTGCATGGCAGATCCTGAAGATCGTTTTATTGTTGTTCCTGTACCGCGACTTCCTGCTGAAATTAACGGGGGTGATGTTGAGCAACAAATTAGGTTTATTCGAGACAGAATTGATGGTAAAAGTAATCAAGAAATTTTGGCAGATCCGGAAGCTATGGCATTATTATCAGAAATAGGTCCAGACCAAAATATATTGACTTATGCTTTTAATTTTAAACATCCAGATGGCTCTCTGAATACTGATTTGAATCTGGCAAATCGCTTAAATAAAGCTATGTATGACCAGCTTAGTATTAAGCCAGGACATGATATATATAGTTATGATTTGATTGTGAGTACAACGGATTTTGATAATCCTAATTATGGAGAAATATTCGTAGAAAATTATAAACGTCGTTTGGGAGTAGGAGATTCTGTGGGTGATTCGATCACGGTGTTGCGATCTACAGTTATGGACCCTTGGTTAACCGAAACTAAAAAAGGTTCGTTTTTAGATGTAATTGAAAAGGGGCTTCGTAAAGCTTTTTCTCAGGCACTTTTTAAGGATTCTATACTGCAAGTTTTTGAAGAGATTGATGTCAATAAAGATGGTATTTTAGAAATGTCTGAAATTGAAGCTAAGTTTAAGGAGCTTGGTTATAGTGAGCCAGAGATTGAAAGTTTCTGGAAAGTTAGTGATGTTAACCGGGATGGTTATTTATCTAAAGCTGAGTTTTTTGAGAATTTTACACAATTTTTGTTGTCATCTCAGATGAATAGTTGATATCATGTCCGGTAGCATCGGTATAATTTAGATAGTTAATCTAGGAGTCAGGAGTCGTAGGGGCGATTTCCTGCGGAATGCGGAGCAAACGCGAATCGCCCCTACAGTAGTCAGAAAGGAAGAGAATTTAGAAAGATTTGCACATTACAGCAGTTTTCATTTTGGTAGACCAATGTAGGGACGTTCCATGGAACGTCCCTACATTTTTTATTCTGGTTATTCACGCAAGACATAATATTAGAGATATACCATTAATATTATCAAAATAATTGGGTCTAAAACCCCGCCAGTATCAGCGAAATGTTTTTAGAGGGTTGCTCGCGCATCCCCGTTACATGCGTCAACTTCTGACTTCTAACTTCTGACTTCTGACTTCGTTAACCGATACCAACTCTACAGCAAAATTTGCCGATATCTAGACAATCTTGACTCAATAGCTTTTGAGCTTTCAATGATATAAAAAAATGATGGTTTCACCTACCGGATTCACAATATTAATTGATAATTTGGTATTATATCAATCGAAAAGGGGTGATTTAATGACTAAAAACAAATACAGTTATGATAAGCAGAAAAAATTTATAGTCAATAAAGCAGACAACAAAGAAACTTTTTACATATAATATTGTCTAGGGGAAAAAATAGGTTAATCTGTCATTTAGTCAGTTTAACCAGATTAATAATTCCTATTGCTACTTGCTACCCAATATCTACTATTTTAGATGTCTGGCCGCAAATTAAAATGTAAGTATTTAACCGAATTAATACTTAGTTTTAGTCTAGTAGTGGCATGACACGCTTAGAAATGTCGGTCTTTGTAGAACGAAATGAAACCCAACAAAGCTTTATTATTATTGGGTTTGGTTCCTTAACCCAACCTACCCTTATCATACCATTTTAGTTGTGTCAGTCTACTAAATTAATATTTTAGTGCTGATGGTCAAATTATCCAAAAAGCACTCCTGAATTAGTTAATAAGTAGTTGTATAGGAAGGTTAAAGATAAGTCCTCAAAAATCTAATACTAAAATAGAGCAAGAGGCAAAAAAAATCAGCGTTACCTTATCTAACTAACAAGTCTGCAGTAATCCCAACAGTCAAGTTAGTGATAGATAACGCCAAAACTAAGCGTGCAAATTGCTAGTCCTGGGAAATCATAACCAGCAATAGCCTGATTTAGACTAGCATCAAAACCACAGCCGTCATTTCTTTTCCATGTATTCACAGATAAAAGCGAAGATCGGGAGTTTTGGCGGAATAAATTGAGCAGAAGGATAAAAAACAAGTGACTCAAGAATTTCATATTTCAATTACTCCCCTGGGAGAAGACGAATATTTTGTCCGCACCGAAAAAGTACCTGCTGGTGGCCTCTTGGCAGAAGAAAGAGTCCAATGGCCTGTAGAACAATGGCTGGCCCAAGCACGTCACCTATTTCGCGATCCATTAATCGATCTCCTAGAAGGAAAGTCCAATTCTCAGGTAGTAATTCCCGATCAGGTTGTGGCCAGATCGGGGGAAGTAGTAACCCCAAATTTAGTGGCATTAGGCCAAGAAATGTATCAACAACTGTTCAAAGATACCCTGAGAGATAGCTGGAGTTGTGCCCAAGGAATCGCTCATAATCGAGGCGAGGTTTTACAGTTACGTCTAGGTACTAAAGACAGACGTATATCCAGTTTGCCTTGGGAGGTACTCCATGTAGGCGATCGCCCCTTGGCAACTGGTACTGATATTGTCTTCTCTCGCTATCAACCTAATACCTGCTTACCTAAATCTACCCGGATCTTAACATCTGAAGAACCATTAAAAATCTTGATGGCGATCGCTACTCCTAGTGATAAGGACAGTCTACAATTAGAAAAAGAATATGAGGCATTACAAGAAGAACTGCAAAAAAATAGTGGGGAAACTCAGATTCATCTAGATATTCTTCGGCAACCAGGACGCGAACAACTTACCCAAGCATTGGAACAAGGTAAATATCAAGTTTTCCATTATGCAGGTCATAGCACCTGGGGTATTTCTGGTGGTGAAATATCTCTAGTGAGTAATATCACAGGTTTAACAGAAAGTCTGAGTGGTAAGGATCTAGCAGGTTTGCTAGTTAACAATGGTATTCAGATGGCGGTATTCAATTCCTGTCGAGGTGCTTACAACCATATTGTTCACTCCACTGATGAGGGAGTAGAGATTAACTTAGCGGAAGCTATGGTAAAACGAGGAATTCCGGGAGTGTTGGCAATGGCAGAACGAATTCCAGATGAGGTTTCTCTGATTCTGACACGCTTGTTTTATCGTAACCTTAACCAAGGTTATCCGATAGATTTAAGTTTGAGTCGGGCAAGACAAGGTTTGATTTCTGCGTACGGTTCACATGAACTTTATTGGGCATTGCCTGTTGTTTATCTACATCAAGATTTTGGTGGATATTTAATTGAACAACAAAACTATTCTCAAAATGAAATAGAAGAGGATCTCCCGATGCCTATTGATGAAAAGATTGAATCTTTTGAGTACCCAGAAGATTCAACTCGCGTACAACCAGATATCGAACTGGAGCAACTGGAGAACGAGGAAGAATATTTTACTGAACCTGAAACTGATAATTTGAATCAGCAAGTTGAAGAGAGTAAAGAGGAAGTAATGACATTCCAGATGACACTTCAGGAGATATTGCAAGAAATAGAAATAGGAAAACAATTAGAGAATCAGGACTATGAAAAACCAGAAGATTTAATAACACCTACAGAAAGTAGTGAAGAATCAAATCAGTCAATAGTCGCGACATCAAATACTGAGAAAAAGTCTCAAAAGTTTTCCTGGAAAAAAACATTAGGATATGCAATTTCAGGAATGATGTTATTTTTTGGTACTAACCTGATTAGTGTCAATCGTCAATTACCAACCAGTGCTAAATTGCCCAAAGCTCCAGCTCCAACTTTGAACTATGAATATAACAGGATTAGACTTGTTAATCAGCCAATTAATAGTATTCCAGAAGTACAGACTCTAGCAATTCAACAGTTTAATCAAAATGATATTCAAGCTGGTAAAATGGTAGTTGAAACATTATTAGAACAAGGAGAATTAGTCAAAGCAGCAGAAACAATAACTGCTGTGCCAGAAAAACTCAGCAATGCTCCAGAAATCAATTTTCTCAAAGGTAGATTAGCTTGGGAATTATTCCAAGATAGCAATCAAAATAATCTGATAGATGAAGCTATAAACTATTGGGAAAAAGCGGCTGCCAAAAAACCAGAGAATATTCAATATCAAAATGCTTTAGGCTTTGCTTATTACACCAAAGGAGATATAGAAAAAGCTTATGCAGCTTGGTTGAAAGTGTTACATTTATCTGGAGAAATTGTCCCAGAAATAGAAAAAGCTCGTCCTGTTTCTTATAATGATCATAGAAATTTATCTGTTAAGAATAGAGAAGTTCTAAATGCTCATGCAGGTCTAGGATTAGTGACACTTAAATATGCTAAAAATTTACAAAAAAATCCTGTTCAAGCATTCAAATATGCTGGTAAAGTTATGAGAGAAGCTGGTCAAGAATTTCATATCCTACAATTACAAAAAAATTGGTTGTGGTCTCCTAGAGCGCGTCAAGATTGGGATTTACTATTGAAGCTTCGAGAGCGGCAGCCATTTAAAGGTAATAAAAATTCAGAAGAGCTGGCTTAGTTATTTCATTTATTAGTTATCAGTACCGACTGCTGAAGCTTTATCTTGAAATACTGATTATTAAAAAGAAGAGGTAATTATTATAGTAATTCCCACAGTTATGAAGTACATTTACAATCCCCCTAAATCCCCCTTTGTAAGGGGGACTTTGAAGGCTCACCCCTTACAAAGGCAGGACTGTTTCATTAGTTATCAGTTATTAGTTATCAGTACCGACTGCTGAAGCTTTATCTTGAAATACTGATTATTAAAAAGAAGAGGTAATTATTATAGTAATTCCCACAGTTATGAAGTACATTTACAATCCCCCTAAATCCCCCTTTGTAAGGGGGACTTTGAAGGCTCACCCCTTACCAAGGCAGGACTGTTTCATTAGTTATCAGTTATTAGTTATCAGTACCGACTGCTGAAGCTTTATCTTGAAATACTGATTATTAAAAAGAAGAGGTAATTATTATAGCAATTCCCACAGTTATGAAGTACATTTACAATCCCCCTAAATCCCCCTTTGTAAGGGGGACTTTGAAGGCTCACCCCTTACAAAGTTATGCTTTACCCACATCTGTTAAATTTATTACAGGATAGGGGAGATTTCCAGTTCCCCCCTTTCAAAGGGGGGTTAGGGGGGATTTCCAGCACTGTACCTCACAAAGGGTGAGAATTGCTATAATTATTAATTATTAATTATTGAACATGACACAAAAACATGAAAATACGGTAATTTTTTTTAACTCAGTTCCTGGCAGAATACTTTCACACCTAATTGCTGTTTTGTTAACTCTAGGTGGTGTTTGGTTATTTCAAAATCGACCAGTAAATTATTCAAAAACTATATCTTTAACTCCCGATCCAATTAACCTTGAAAGATATAATAAAGAACAACCTATTAATTATAGTGCTAATACTGTAGAAGCAGAAAAAAAATTAGCTCTTGAACAATTTAAAAAGAATGATATTCAAGCTGGAAAAAAGGCTATAGAATCTCTGCTAAATAGAGGCGCTTTTTTAGAGGCAAAAGAAGCTCTTAATATTGTCAAAAATAGACCTAATAATAACAAAAATATTGACCCAGAAATCTATTTTTTATACGGTCGATTAGTTTGGGAGTTGGCTCAAGATGGAAATAGAAATTATACTGTAGATGAAGCCTTGTTTTACTGGGAAAAAGCAGTCGATAAAAGTCCTGATTCTGTTCTATATCAAAATGCTATAGGTTTTGCTTACTATACCAAAGGAGACTTGAAAAAAGCTTATGATGCTTGGTTCAAAGTCTTAAAATTATCAGGAGAAATTTTACCAGAAATAGAACCATTGCATAACATTTCAACAGAGAGTATTACTACTCCAGAAGTTGAACAAAAAGATGCTCTTAATGCCTATGCAGGGATTGGATTAGTAATGATGAAATCTGCTCAAACTTCTGAGGGAAATGAGCAAAGAGAACGCTGGTTGAGAGCGCTACAATATCGAACAAAGGTAATGAAAGAAGCGGCTAGAGAATATGATATTCCTCAACTTCGACAAAATTGGTTATGGCCGCGAGTAGCGTTACGAGATTGGGATTTTTTGATGAGAATAGATTGGAATATTTTGAGGAAAAAAAGGTAGATTTGGAATTTAGAATTTAGAATTTAGAATTTTAGAATTTCCAGAAATGTTTGCAAGCTTAATTACCAGTTGACGGCAGGTGTTCCCCAATATGATTTATCTAATCTTTTTTATCAAAATAATTGGATCTAAAACCCCGCCTTTTAAGGCGAAATATTTTTGTAACGGGGCTTAAATCCCTGCTCCAAAAATAACTTCTGACTTCTGACTTCTGACTTCTAACTTCGTTAACTGCTGCTACCTCGGAGGAATCAGTTATATCAAATCCGGTAGCATCGGTATAATTCAAGACTGTAGGGGTTTGGTCTCCAAACCCTTCACCAACTGGGAGTTTTCACTCTTTTCTGATGGTAGAATTATATTACTCCGAAGCCAGCGGATTTGATATTATATGATGTTTTAAGTATTCTCAAGCAAATTGCTAAAATTATGAGCGCAAATATTGGAGGTAATGAGTGATGAATATTCAAACAGAAAAACGGTTATACACGCCTGAAGAATATTTGACATTAGAAGAAAAGGCGATCGATAAACATGAATATCGAGATGGAAAAATTATACTTATGTCAGGAGGCACAACTAATCACAATCAAATTGCAGGGAATTTTTGTCGCAAATTTCCTTTGACAATTGAGGAGCAAGAATATGATATCTATATCAGTGATGTCCGCTTGTCGATACCGCAACATGGCGTTTTCACCTATCCTGACGTAATGGTAATTAAAGGAAAGCCAATTTATGAAGGAAAGGGTAGGACAAATGTAACTAATCCTTCAATTATTGTGGAAGTTCTTTCTGAATCGACGTGGTATTATGACTGGACGGATAAGTTCAAATATTATCGTTCTATTCCTGAATTTCAGGAATATCTTTTAATTGATCAATATCGATTTTATGTGGCTCAATATTTTAAACAAGAGGATGGGCAATGGGTTTTCAAAGATTATGAAGGAGGAGAAACAGTTTTAAAATTGGCTTCAGCTAATTTTGAAATTTCGTTTCAAGATTTGTATCAAAGAGTGGATTTTGAGTTGGATGAAGAATAATTATAATGGATAATGGATAATTGATAATGGATAATTTTGACGGCAATAAAATGGTTGTAATATTTGTCTATTAATTGAGGGCGAAGTTTTTCAAAGACTGTTCGGCAGCGATCGCTAAATTCTGCTTTGACAGGTTTGCGTCTAGTTATTTCTTGAGAAAGCAAAGTCCCTGTTTCAAAAACAACTTTTGACTTCTAACTTCATTTTAAGCGATCGCTTCTTGTTCTGTATCCATCTTCTGAGTTCAGAAATCCCTGTTACAAAAACAACTTCTGACTTCTAACTTCTGACTTCTGACTTCACTGAATGGCCAGTTTTTTTGGCAGAAATTAGGTATTAATTTGGGGTTGACAATTTGTGAGGTTAAGGTTAATATTGAAAGTAAGAGTAACGGTCTAAAGAACCTTGACAAATGAATAGGAGTAATTTTTTAGTCATTTCTACTCTTTAAGGAGTGGTTAAAAGGTGGTTTTTCATCTTTGCATGGTACCCCATATACGCACCTCGGAGAATCGCTGAAACCCTGATTCTTTCCTTGACCTGCGTTGATGCCATGCCAGGAGCGGGTTTGAGGGTCGTCGTTTTGGCAAAATTTGCCGATTTGATTTTTTAATCAAAGGGGTGCGTATATTTGGGGGTCTGAAAGCCTTGATTTGTCGTGGTTCTAAAACCGAACTCTCTAGTGCTTCACCCGAAGCGGAATTAATGGAAACGTATTCCCCAATGTGTTCAATAGGTTGACGAACAAACTCTAGTGCTTCACCCGAAGCGGAATTAATGGAAACCATGAAATCACCTCCTGTGCCAAATTTAATAAAACCTCTAGTGCTTCACCCGAAGCGGAATTAATGGAAACAGCAACAACAATATTACTCCTTACAACATCAGCCAACTCTAGTGCTTCACCCGAAGCGGAATTAATGGAAACAGAAGATCCTTTGCAAAACCCTGTAAAGCTAATAACTCTAGTGCTTCACCCGAAGCGGAATTAATGGAAACCAAAGTATGCCTACCCCCATTACAAATAATATTTTAACTCTAGTGCTTCACCCGAAGCGGAATTAATGGAAACATCTTTCTAATCTTGCGACTGCTATATTGACAAAAAGGTCTCTAGTGCTTCACCCGAAGCGGAATTAATGGGAGCTAAAATCCCCCCTAACCCCCCTTTGAAAGGGGGGAACTGACTCTAGTGCTTCACCGAAACCAGAATTAATCGAAACCTCCTCTAGCGTTGAGGAGGTTTTTTTTGCCAAATTTTTCCTTTGTGCATCAGTAGACAATAAAGTAGGGACGTTGCATAACAAAAATGCGGACGTCCCTAAAGGGTGATCATTTTAAAGATAAATGTTGGGTTTCGCTGCCGCTCTACCCAACCTACAGAGAAATGTTAATTATTGGGAATGTGTATTAGCTAAATCCGATAATATTTCATTTTCTGTTAAATCGATCATTGCTACTCCATAGTCATTTAACTTTAATAAAAATGTAACTCTTTCTACTCCCAATAAATTAGCAGCCATTCCTGATGAAATGCGTTTCATTTCATATAATTTTACAGCCATTGCCCATTTTGCTTCTTGTTCAAAAGCTTCAGGAGTTTTACCCATTGCATCAGGAAAATTATCGGGATATTCAATTATCAATTGTGAAACCATGGTTTTTATTAACTCTCCAGTTACAGCAACTAATATCATGTCTGGTTGAATAGTTATACTCCACAGGAATACCAGAGGAAATCCCCCCAACCCCCCTTTGAAAGGGGGGCAGCAGAAGGGAATATTGGTTGAAAGAGATAAAGGTTTTTTATCACTGATTATCCGGACATGATATAATTCTATTTCAACAAAAAATTCGCCGTTATCTCCAAATTTACCAAAGATTATATCCTGCCACAAACTCTTATAATGTTGGGTTTCGCTCACGCTCTACCCAACCTACAGAAAATTGTTAATTTCAATAAAGTTATGGCATAAGTCTAAATTAAATTCTTAAGCCCCCCTTCCCAAGGGGGGTTTGGGGGGATTAAGCCTGCCACAAACTCTTATAATGTTGGGTTTCGCTCACGCTCTACTCAACCTACAGAAAATTATTAATTTCAATAAAGTTATGGCATAAGTCTAAATTAAATTCTTAAGCCCCCCTTCCCAAGGGGGGTTTGGGGGGATTAAGCCTGCCACAAACTCTGATAATGTTGGGTTTCGCTCACGCTCTACCCAACCTACAGAAAATTATTAATTTCAATAAAGTTATAGCATAAGTCTAAATTAAATTCTTAAGCCCCCCTTCCCAAGGGGGGTTTGGGGGGATTAAGCCTGCCACAAACTCTGATAATATTGGGTTTCGCTCACGCTCTACCCAACCTACAGAAAATTATTAATTTCAATAAAGTTATGGCATAAGTCTAAATTCTTAAGCCCCCCTTCCCAAGGGGGGTTTGGGGGGATTAAGCCTGCCACAAACTCTGATAATGTTGGGTTTCGCTCACGCTCTACCCAACCTACAGAAAATTGTTAATTTCAATAAAGTTATAGCATAAGTCTAAATTAAATTCTTAAGCCCCCCTTCCCAAGGGGGGTTTGGGGGGATTAAGCCTGCCACAAACTCTTATAACGTTGGGTTTCGCTCACGCTCTACCCAACCTACAGAAAATTGTTAATTTCAATAAAGTTATAGCATAAGTCTAAATTAAATTCTTAAGCCCCCCTTCCCAAGGGGGGTTTGGGGGGATTAAACCTTACTTAGGAATGTCTTTCTAATGCTAACTGAATCAAAGTATCCACTAACTGATCAAAAGGAATACCGCTAGCTTCCCAAAGCATGGGATACATACTGGTGGCAGTAAAACCAGGCATGGTATTAATTTCATTGATAAAAATTTCTCCGGTTTTCTCCACATAGAAAAAATCTACTCTCGCTAAACCTGCTGCATCCACTGCTAAAAATGCCTGGGTTGCCATTTCTTGGATTTGAGTAGCGATCGCCTCACTCACCCGCGCTGGAATAAATAAATCGGCTTTTCCTTCTGTATACTTGGTTTCGTAATCATAAAAATCACTCTCAAAAGTAATCTCACCAACTACAGAAGCTTTCGGGAAGTCGTTCCCCAATACCGCACATTCTAATTCTCTCGCTTCCACACCAGCTTCAACAATAACTCGGCGATCGTAACTAGCAGCATTATCCAAGGCAGTTTCTAATTCTGAACGGGTGCGCACCTTAGCAATACCCACGGACGATCCTAAATTTGCAGGTTTAACAAAAGAGGGATATCCCAAAGCTGCTTCAATATCGTCGCACAGTTTAGGAAATACACAAGGATTAGACCAAATTTGCGCTCGCGTCACTGCCCGATACTTGACTTGTGGCAAACCTGCGTACTCAAAAGCTATTTTCATCGCTATTTTATCCATACCCATTGCCGAACCCAAAACTCCAGAACCCACAAAGGGAACCTGCATTAATTTTAGTAAACCCTGTATGGTGCCATCCTCCCCATTGGGGCCATGGAGAACTGGAAACCACACATTTACATCTGCTACTTGGGGGGGAGTTTGCCAGAGATTAGAAGAAGTTTGTTGAGCTAGGGATGTATTGGCATCATTATTATTTTCATCTGTCAGTTGCAATGAGGGTGGTTTGCCAGACTCCAGCACTTGTTGAGAAAAATCGCTTGGTTGCCAACAACCATCTTTTTGAATATAGATAGGCATCAATTCGTATTTGCCTGTATTTTTTCCTGTACTTAAGGCAGTAGCGATCGCTTTGGCGGAACGAATGGATACTTCATGTTCGCCAGAGCAACCACCGAATAATAAACCTACTCGTAATTTTGTCATTCTTAGATTCCTTGAACAGAATTTTGTTTCAAATAGATTATCATAACCCAGAAGGAATAAGGAAGAAGAAGAAAGAAGGAAGAAGATTACAGTATTTTTTAGAATGGTGATACTAATTCACTTTAAAGATGTCACAAATTTCTATTCCCTATTCCCTATTCCCTGTTCCCTGTTCCCTGTTCCCTGTTCCCTACTATTTAGGAATTTCTACAGAACGTAAAAAAGCAGCATTTTCTTCTGGCACAGAAGTATTAATAAACATTCCACTTCCCATTTCAAATCCAGCAGCGAGGGAAACCCTAGGCACAACTGCTAAATACCAATGAAAATAATCTGTGCGTTTTTCATCTGTGGGAATAGAACGAATAATAAAGTTATAGTCTGGGTTATTTAAACCATAATAAAGTTTTGCCAAGACAGTTTTTAAATTATCTGCTAAATCCAGCATTTCTGAGTCAGTAATTTCATCAAAAGATGATGAATGACGCCTGGGAAAAATCCAAGTATGAAATGGAGAAAGTGCCGCATAAGGAATAAATGAAACAAAATCTTTACTGGCATAAATTATTCTCTCTTCAGCAGCTAGTTCATCTGCTAATGTTCGGCAAAATATACATTCTCCAGTATCGTCAAAATATCGCATTGCTTCTTGTATTCTAATTCGTAATTGATAGGGCACAATTGGTGTAGCTACTAATTGAGAATGGGGATGTTCTAATGATGTACCTGCACCTTTACCATGATTCTTAAAAATCAGGATAGTTTGAATCCTTTGGTCTTGTCTTATTTGTGAATATCGCAGACGATAAACTCTAAAAATATTGACTATATCTTTAATATCTAGAAACGGAATTGTGACATTATGAAGTGGGTGTTCGATAATCACTTCATGGAATCCAACTCCTGCCATAGAACGAAAACTTTTATCTACATTTCTAACTTTTTCACCTATGGGAGTTAGAGCTGGAAATTTATTAGGTACTGCCCTTACTCTCCAACTATTATTATCTTTGAGTCGAAATGATTCTGGTCCTGTAAGGTGTTCGTTGCCCAGACAAAATGGGCAAGTTGGTTGATATGATGGGATGACAATTTGGGATTTTTCAGATTTAGTAAAATCATCAGGTCTTTTGGCTCTTTCTGTGGCAATAATAACCCAATCCCTAGTGATTAAATTTTGTCTTAATTCAGTCATTTCAGTTATCAGTTATCAGTTATCAGTTATCAGTATCTCTTGGTGAAGCATCGGGATTGAAATACTGAAGTTTACTCTTTTCATTCCCTTCCAAGGGGAGGCTTGAGACTTAATTTTTTGGTCATTAATATTTTGAAAATTATTGGATTAATCTAACTATAATCGTGTTTTTATAATTAACACTTTCAGTTATCAATAGTAGATTTAAACGTAGGTTATTAAACCCAGTCATTTGCACACCGATATATTTAGTAATTAATAAACCTCTTGCAAAATTTTTAATTAAACCAATTCAAAATATAAAATCAACAATTTTATTCCCCCTATTCCCTATTCCCTGACATTTGCAAGAAGTCTAATATAAAATAATACTAAGTTTTTTGGGGAATATCTGGATCGAGTATATTATTTTTAACAATTCTCATCAATTTTTCTGATGTCATAAATATAATTATTCTATTTTGACAAAAACTTAATAATATGATAACTTAAGATTTAAAAAATGGGTAAATCCGATAAAGATGCTTAAAGATAATGGAATTAAATTTTCATCTGACTATTCTAGCTACTGTAGCTTTATTAACTCCAATTTATGGCGTGTCGATGATGGCGGTAGGCAAATTTTGATGAATAATTTTTATCAGTGGTTAGAAACAGGAAAAGTCACAAAAGCAGAAGCATTACGCCAAGCACAAATTTCTCTAATTCATGGTAAATATAATCCCCAACAGTTAGCAGCTTTAGCAATACAAAAAAGTCCTGAAAATGACTGATCATTAGAAATAGTTGCACAGTTACATCATCCTTATTATTGGGCATCATTTATTCTGATTGGAAATGGTTTTTAAAGAGGTAATTATTAATAATTAATAATTAATTGTTGAAACACATTCCTTAATTTAAGATTATGTTCATGCTAAGAACCAGATAGATGTGATATATAAAATTAAACAGCCTATAATAATATATTTAACAGCTAATAATGACGACTAACAATGAATTCCAAATATTGAAACAGGAACGTGATGCTAAACTTGCTAAAGTTATGATGAAAATAATTGACACAGAATGGAATCGAGTTAGTAGACAATTAGATGCTCTTGATACTGATTCTGGCGATGTTACTAAAGCAGCAATTTTAGTAGGGCAATATCAAATATTAGATAAATTAATGGCAGCATTATCTGAAGGTAGTCTGAGTTCAGATTATGAAATAGAAGCTATGTGGCGTTCAAAATTAATTCAGCGTGTTGTAGAGGGTTTTAATTTAGACCTCGATACTCGGACTCCACCTCGTCCATATAAAAGCATAGCACAACAACTCGCAGAAGCTTGTGGACTAGAAGTAATTCAAGATTAATTTTGTGTAAGCATTCAGCTTAATAGCATTTATTAACAATCGCAAAAATTATTATGGCAACTAATACAAGTAAATTTAACTCAGATATTATCCGACAATGGGCTAATTTAATTGCTATTTTAGCTGCTTTTTTTCTGAATATTTATGTGAATATTGCACCTCCAAGCGGTAAAACAATAGGAGAAATTTCTAACACCATATTTAAGAATGTTTTGATTACTCCTGCCAGTTATGCTTTTGCTATTTGGGGATTAATTTATTTAGGCTTAATTAGCTTTGGAATTTATCAACTTTTACCAGCACAACGAGAGAATCAAATTTTACGCAGATGTCAATATTTTTTAGTAGGTGCGAGTCTGGCACAAATTGTTTGGATATTTTTATTTCAATATCAACTATTTACTCTTTCAGTATTGGCAATGTTAGGAATTTTAGGATGTTTGATTTCCCTATATCTAAATTTAGGAATTAGTTATGAAAGAGTCTCAAAAAAAGATAAATGGTTAGTTCATTATCCCATCAGTATATATTTTGCTTGGATTAGTGTGGCAACAATTGTAAATGTAGCCTGCGCTCTAGATAATTTAGGCTGGAATAGTTCAGAACAAGTTGGTATTGTTTGGACAATAATTATGTTAATAATTGGCACTGTTATTGCAGCAATTATTAATATTCAAAAACAAGATATTGCTTATACTTTGGTATTTATTTGGGCATTAACAGCAATTGCAATTCGTCATTTAGATATTCTAGTTCTTGCTATTAGTGCTGGAATATTAGCTTTAGGATTAGCAGTTTTAGTTGGTCTCAAATTTTTTTCAAAAGGTTTGAATTTGCAGAAATAAAAGAGATTATAGCTGAAGTTAGAAGTCATATCAAATCCGTTAGTATCAGTATAAAATCTTTACAACCAAAACCTTGTAGGGACGTTCCATGGAACGTCCCTACAACTGTCTAGCCAAATGAAAACTGCTGTAATAAGATTGAAATTATTTTCAGTCTAAAAAGCTAAGGCCGAAAAATCAAGTGAGAATTCTTTCTCCTAACTCCTCAATCCTGACTACTGACTCCTGACTCCTACCCCAAACCCTAATTATATCATGTCTGGATAAGAGCCTGATAAAAAAACTTTCTATTCATTTATAGCTTAAAATTCCTTCCTCTTCCCTCTTCCCTCTTCCCTCATAGCTCATTACTCATAGCTCATTACTCATTACTCATTACTCATTACTCATTACTCATTACTCATTACTCATTACTCATTCGAACATGATATTACTTCTCTGTAACTTGTTCATAAAAATTATCAAGTGCTCTTTGTATATCAGCTTCTGTAAGAGACTTCAGTAAAGTAAAAGTAAATGGTTCTTGATTGAGATATTGTAGATAAGATTCACTTAAATATTGTAATGACTGGGATTGATTTTGAAGATAAACCTGAAAGAAAGCTACACTTAATGTTTGAAGATATGGATAAGCCAAATCAGGATCAGGACCAATTAATTTTTTTGGTAGTTCAAAAGAAGCATTCTCTTCTTCTTCAATAAATGAAAAATGAGTTGCTGGTTTACTTATAACTAAATATTTTTCTGGGGTATTTAAACTGATAAATGGATAAATTTGCTCTGGAATTGGCGGAGCAAAAATATCTTCACTACTAGCTAGAATCATCACAGGTATTTTAATTTCACTCAGACCTTTACTTTCAGCTCCAAATATACCACTACTAACAGGATTAATTGCAATAGCTGCTGTGATACGTTCATCTGTTAAATTGGAGGTTATTTCTGCTGGTAAATTAGTCGTTTGACATTGTAATAATAGGGATAAATTTAAAATCAATTTAGTGTCTTCAAATTGGCAATCTTTACGGAGTTGTTCAAAATTGAGAGGAGCACCTGCAACACTTAAAGCAGTATAACCACCAAAAGATTGACCTATTATACCTACATTTTGAAAATTCAGCTTACCTCGCCATATAGGGTCAGAGCCTATTTTTTCCTCTATTTCATCTAGTAAATACTTAATATCTAGTGGACGATTAATAAATTCTATTCCATCTACAGGTCTACTAAAACCTGCAAATATTCTTTCCAATTTTTCTGCATTTGAACCAATATGTTCCGGTACTATTACCGCAAAACCATGAGATGCTAAATGTTCGGCAAGATAAACAAAACTACTTAAGTCTGAACCTAAACCATGAGAAATAACTACCACAGGAACTAACTTATTTCCCGAAATTTTAGGGAGATAAATATCTGCTGGAGAAGAGCGATCGCGATTCGGATTTCTAAAACTAAAAGATTGTTTTTCCCATAAAATATTCCCGGCATTTCTGAAATCTGGAAAACCATTAAAATTCTGTTTTTTTTCAGCCAATACTAAATCTTGTGCTTGTTTTTGCAGTTCTGTCAAAATTATCTTTTCTTCCACAAATTTTTTGCTTAACTCATTAACTAAATTGACACCTTCTTCCAGTTCAATGAAAATATCCCCAGGAAATTTTTTCAGTAAATTAATAATAGTTAAACCATCGGGATCTGCAACCGCTAACTCAAAAGATTTTTTTAGTGCTTCACTACCATTTTCGTTTTCTCCACTTTGAATAATCTCACCTAAACGTTTTAGTAACTCTTTTCCTGCTGGTTCTTCCATAAATGCTTCTACAATACTAGGCTCTATATTAAAAGGCGTTTGCAAAAGTTCCTGTAGCCCTTTTCTTTGCTTTTGGAAAAGTTCCTGTAATTCCTTTATTTCATCTTTTAATAGTTCCGAATAAAGAGAAAACTCATCTGTATATTGACCTTCTTTGGCAAAGTTTTCGAGAGATTGAACTGGTATTTTAATTTGAAAAGATGGCAGATCAACTTCTACTGGATCATTGATATTAATATCAGGAACAGCAATTATAATTTTTTCGGCAGAAATAGCAGAGAGAGGAGTCAAAATAGGTGATAATATGCTTAATCCCAGAGAAAATATTAACCGTGAAATAGATTTTGCTTTTAATAGTTGCATTATCATAAACAACTCCTAAACTATACAAATAAAGTTAAAATATTTATATCTTGCTGGCCACAGAATGTCAATATAGCACTAGGTATTAAGGTTACGACATTTCTAAATCCTAAAAGCCTTTAAAAGTCTGCTATTCCCTGTTCCCTATTCCCTGTTCCCTGTTCCCTAGCGCGTAGCGGTATAAATAAAAAGGAGCGAGCAGCTTACCTAAATAAGAAAAATATAAGTGTTTTTCAGCCTTTGTGAAAAACACTATATATTTGACTCGGAAATACTTTTTTTAAATTCTATTGATAAATCTGCCTTGCCATAAATACAGGACTTACGCAAATCCTTAGACAATGCACTATTCCTAGAGGGCGAATGCCATTCGCCACTACAGATGGTGGCTCTGCGTAAGTCCTGAAATACTTAAGCTGCAACTGCCTCTTCATAAGGAACAAAAGATTTCTTCTGTGCTCCACAAATAGGACAAGACCAATTTTCAGGAATGTCTTCAAATGGAGTCCCAGGAGCAATACCAGAGTCCGGATCGCCAACAACTGGATCGTAAATCATCGAACATACACGACAGATCCATTTACAGTTTGCTGGGTTACTGCCAGCAACCTTTTGTTTAGGTGCAACACCATTGAGACCTTCTAAAGCTTCCGTATATTGATTAGCATGGTGGTTTTCGATATGAGTCAATAAACCAAACTTGTGCGCTGCTTGACGGAACATGGTGGCGTGTTCGCGGGACTCTTCTTCTTGCTCTTCAAATTCTGCCACTGCTCCACTATCACGATCTGCTCGTGCTTGCTCGGCAAATTCGGGATACATGGTTGTATACTCATAAGTTTCACCTTCAATTGCTAATTCTAGACAACGAGAGGCGATCGCTTTTTTTTGCTCTTCAGTTAGGATAGATGGGTCGTCTACGACTAATTCAGGATGAAGTAGACGGAAGTGAGAAAAGGCGTGTTGGGTTTCTTGATTGGCTGTTTCCCGGAACAGTTTAGCTAAATCTTCCATGCCTAATTTTTTGGCAACTTCGGCAAAGAAGAGATACTTACGGTTAGCCATTGATTCCCCTGCAAAAGCATCAGATAAATTTTTACTGGTGTTAGAGTTGGACAAGTCCATGGTGTTCTCCTCTACTTATAAGTTAGCTAGTTTTCTCTCTTATTTCTAAGAATAATTCTTATTTAATAAAATGTCAAGGAAAATATTTATTCCAATTTAATAACCAATCTTTACTTATATGTGTTATAATTTGTAGCTGGTTTGAAATATTATAAGTAAATAATAGATAATAGATAATGAAAAATAATCACAATACAACAAGTATCAAGAGACAAATGCAATCTAAAGGGCTAAGAATTACTCCTCAGCGATTTGCAGTTTATGCCAATCTTCTGTCTCGTTCAGATCATCCTACTGTTGAGGAAATTCTAAGTGAGGTAAACCGAGAGTTACCAATTTCTTCTAAAGCAACTATTTATACTGCCTTAACTGTATTACGGGAAGTGGGTTTAGTTAAGGAAGTATTACTGGAGGAGGGAGTAACTCGTTATGATGCCAACGTTCAACCCCATCATCATTTTTGCTGTCAAAACTGTGGGACTATCATTGATATAGAGTGGGAAACTTTTACTAACTTGCGACTAGATAATTTACCTCCTGGACTTCATGCTGAAAGTTATGAGGTTATTGTTAAAGGGCAATGCGATCGTCAAGATTGTCAACCGCTTCGTGAAAGTCAAAACTCAATAGTTGAAAGTTAAAAGTTTCCGCAGGAAATGGGGACTTCAGCAATTAGCATTTGATGCATAAATTTCAACTTCTGTGAAACGGTATTATACTAATTCCCCAAAATAATTCCAGATATTGCTCAAGACTTCAGTTATTAAGTAATAATAATCCTTCAATAATGTTTTTAACGATTCGTTTGTATTAAACAAAGATATATTATGCTTTTGAACGCTACTCTCCTGAACCTAATACCTATTTATGTTTCATTTAATGTACCTACCTACTCTCAATAAGATGTAGCAATAATGCGCGAGATTTGGTATTACTTATCCTATTTATGGATATAGATGAGATAGACAAGTTTTGGGTTTTAGGGAAGGTCAGATATGGGAAAAAACTGTATCTTATTAACTATGAGAACGGCTATAGCAATTCTAAATAGGTTGTAACAATTCAAAAACTAGAAATAAACTTTAAAACTCTTGTCTATTGCCCATTCCCTATTCCCTATTCCCGAAAAGCGGTAATATTTTTATACACAAAGATATTAGAGGATTGGTATATATTCAATTTTGAAAAAGTAATACTATACTTATAACTTGGGAAAAATAACTTTTTTAAATGAGAGGCTTTAAACCTTATTTTTTCGGTAAATATCAAAAAGATAATAGAAAATATGGAGTATAGTTGAGACCAGAATATACAACTATTTACCAATATAAAATAGTTCGGAAATCTTGACTAAAATATAGCTATTTCTCAAAGATTTAGGAATTTTTCTATTAGGAATTAATTTGAACTAGCACTCAGCTAAGTAGGTAGGCAAAATTAAGCTTATAGCAGTTTTCAAGATTCATAGAATATAAAAACTTTGGCTGAAAGGCAGAAGTTTTGTAGTCAACATGAGTGAAAAGTGCTATAAGATAATTACAATAAGTAAATTTCAAAATTATTCTAACTCCTGACTCCTGACTCCTGACTCCTGACTCCTCCAAAAATCTAATAATTACTATTGTGAAAATAAAAAAAATTCATCACGTTGCGATTATCTGCTCTGATTATGAAAAATCAAAGCATTTTTATGTAAATATTTTAGGATTTAAAATTATTCAAGAAACTTGGAGAAAGGCACGCAATTCTTATAAGTTAGATTTGTGCATGGGTAATGGCAATCAGATAGAGTTATTTTCATTTCCTGACCCCCCAAAAAGATTAACTCGGCCAGAAGCTTGTGGTCTGAGACATTTAGCATTAGAAGTAGATAATATTGATGAATCTGTTGATTACTTGAAATCTCACGGTATAGAAGTAGAAAATATTAGAATTGACGAAATAACTGGTAAGCGTTTTACTTTCTTTCCAGATCCAGATCAATTACCTTTAGAAATTTATGAAAATTAATGTCTTGGGTAGTAATTTGATGATTATGATTTACGGAAAAATTAAGGTTTAAAGCCTCTACTTTCAAGGAGAAAAAGCGGTCGAAAGATGGATGGGTTACCGGCGCCATATCCAATCTCCCCTTGAGAACAAAAAAATTCCTTTTAACCAATCTTTCTATTATATTAAGTGATTTATATCATGCCTGAAAAAAGAATGTTATGAATATAATGGGTATTCAAAAGACTTTATAGGAGATATCCCTTTGACGAATTCGATGAGTTATGAAAAGGACTTACACAAAACTGCTATATTAGGGGCGTCTTCCTGCTCATGCTACGCAAACATGTTGCTCCGTGTTAACGCGCCTTGTGCATTAGCTAAAGGCCGTTTAGCTGCGCATAACTTCGTTAACGCTCTGCGACATCAAACGCCCCTACAGATGGCTTATAATTTGATATTTAGGACTTGCGCAGGCGAACCCAGAAACCGGGTGCAGATCGTCAATGTTTATTGTTAAAAACAAGGATTTATCCTAAAAACCCAGTTTCGCGTGCGTAAGTCCTTATGAACTAAGAATGGCATCGAAGCTATTGATTCTGACTCCTGACTGTGCGTCGCCCATCCGATGACTCCCCTACCTGACTCCTAAAAAAACCTCAGCTATTTGTACCAAACATTGATCAAATTTGTATTGGGCGTTGCACATTACAATTGGGATTGGTTAGTATGTAGGGACAGCGCCCTAGGACCGGCCTCTTAATTATGATATCCATTGGTATCGTTTGTCTAAAAACTCAAGAAATATCGGTAGTTTGGTAGATGTACTGATTTAGGGAACACTTAACTAGAAACACTTAACTGGTATGGAGGGAATAGAAAGTACCATTATTTCCTAGTTTCCAAGAAATACTATTCTTTTGACTACTTAACTTTTTTGAGGATTTCACTACTTGTACACCACTACTGAAATATCTACCCTAAGTTTAAGGTTTTTCCTTCTTTGTGATACCAAGCGTGAAAAAAAGAATGTTACAAAACTCCAGTTATAAGGAACACTTAACAGATAACAGAGATTTGTAGCAAACATTGATCGCGTCTAGTATTAGAACTGCTGAGTTTTGTACGTCCTGTAACTTATCTTCTTACTCTCTGCTTACATATTTATCAGCATTAAACCCGAAATTATATATATATAAACTATGACTAAACGTATATATCAAGTAGGAGGTAGCCTCCATAACGACGCCCCCACCTACGTTACTCGAGAAGCTGACACCCAACTCTATCAAGCTTTAAATAGAGGCGAATTTTGTTACGTTCTCAATAGTCGCCAAATGGGAAAATCGTCCCTATTAGTCAGAACCTATTATCAACTTAAAGAAGAAGGATTTGAATGTGCTAGTATTGACATGACTAGCATTGGTAGTCAAAACATTACCCCCGAACAATGGTATAAAAGCATCATTGCTGACCTCTGGCGCAGTTTCCAATTGATAGAAAAATTCACATTAAAAACTTGGTGGTTGTCACAAAAAGAAATTTCTGATGTGCAAAAATTAAGTCGATTTATTGAAGAACTAATATTAGTACAATTTCCCACACAAAAGATTTGTATATTCATAGATGAAATAGATAGTATTCTCAGTTTAAATTTTCCAGTAGATGACTTTTTTGCCCTGATTAGATATTTTTACAATCAACGGTCAATTAACCCAGAGTATCATCGGATTAATTTTGCCATTTTTGGAGTGGCCACACCTTCCGATTTAATCCAAGACAGGAAAAGAACACCATTTAACATCGGTACAGCCATAGAATTACATGGTTTTACCCCAGAAGAAATACAGCCATTAGCGGCAGCATTACCACTAAGAGAAAACCATGCTCAAGCAATGCTGAAAGAAATATTATCCTGGACAGGAGGGCAACCATTTTTAACTAATAAACTCTGTCAATTAGTTATGGATTTTATTACCCTCCAAGGAAATAATTCTTGTGAATTGCCATTAACTTCTAAAACGAATACATCTAGAAATAATATATTATGCGATGTGCAAAATAAATTTATTGATTTGCCATTAGATTATGAAAAACTATTAGTAGATAATATAGTTGTTAATAAGATATTATCTGATTGGCAGAGTCAAGACGATCCAGAGCATTTAAGAACTATACAAAGTCGGTTATTATGCAAGAAAAAAAAAGTAGAAATATTGCTGGAAATATATCAAAATATACTCCTGAATCAAATTGTAAAAATTGATGATAGTCCTGAACAAAAGCAATTATTTTTGTCAGGATTAGTCGTGAAAGAATCAGGATTGCTCAAGGTTAAAAACCGGATATATGAACGAGTATTTAATTTAGAATGGATAGAGAAAAAATTAATATCATTGCGACCTTATGCTCAAGCTTTTGATGCTTGGATAGCTTCCCAAAAAACAGACGAATCGAGTCTATTGCTTGGTCTAGCGTTAAAGAATGCTGAAGCTTGGGCAAGGGGAAAAAGTTTAAGTGATTTAGATTATCAATATTTAGATGCTTCCGTTGAAAAAGAGAGACAAGAAAAGCGAACTATAATAGAAGCAGAACGCATAAAAGAAGTAGAAGCAAGACTAAAACAAAAACAAACAACCGCTAGATTTAAAAAGTTATTTTTAGCTGCAGTTAGTATCGCATTCCTCGCTGTTTCTGGTTGGGGAATGACGACTTTTTCAAAGTACCGTATTGTTATGTCCAGTCAACGCCAAGAAAACCTAGCTAAAATTCAAAGCATAGTCCGCTATTCAGAAGCTCTTTTTGCCTTAGATCGACAGCTAGATTCTATAATTCAAGTGCTCAAAGCAAGGCGAGAATTCCAAAAGCTTAGAATTAACGAACCTCAGACAGAAAAAATGATAGAGTTAGCCCTACGACGCTCAATTTATGGGGCGATGGAGTCCAATAATTTTGTCGCTAGTAATACCGGAATTATAGATATCGACTTTAGTGAAGATAGTCAGCAGATTGTCATCGGTAGTGAGAGTGAGATGGTAGTGCGCAGGATAGATGGCACTTTACTAGCAAGATGGCCAGCACATCAAGGCCAGACTTTAACAGTGGCAATTAGTCCTGATGGTAAAACCTTAGCTTCTGGCAGTGGAGACACTACTGTTAAACTCTGGAAACCTAATGGTGATCTGTTGCATACTTTCAGGAGTCATCAAGCTCCAGTGTATGACGTAAAGTTTAGTCCAGATGGAGAAATTATCGCTTCGGCAAGTATGGATCGCACTATCAAACTCTGGCGCAAAAATGGAACTCTATGGAAAACTCTTAGAGGACATCAAGCAGTTGTCAGAAAAGTGGCTTTTAGTCCAGATGGTAAAACTCTCGCCTCCGTATGCGAAGACGGTAAGATGAAATTGTGGTACATAGAGGAAAAAGAACCTATTCCTATTACTCTAACTAAGGGCAAAGAAGCGCTTTTGAGCCTAGATTTTAGTCCTGATGGTAAACTGTTGGCGGTAGGTGACAGTTATGGTAAAGTTCAACTGTGGGAACTGCCAGAAGGTGAACTCCTCAAAACTTTTACGGCACAAACAGCAAGGGTTTTGTCTGTGGTATTTAATCCCGATGGGAAAATTTTAGCTTCGGCATCTGAGGATGGCACGATCGCTTTTTGGAATCAAGAAGGTGTATTATTAACTACTATTAAAGCTGATCAGGGTTCGGTGAGAGGACTTGCCTTCAGTTCTAATGGCAAAGTCTTAGCTTCGGGAGGATCTGATTCCCGGGTGAAACTATGGCGCTTAGAAAATCCTTTGTTAACTCGCTTGTTCGGACATACAGCAGGGGTTCACGGAGTTGCTTTTAGTGCTGATAATCAATTAATTGGCAGTGTCAGTTCTAATGAAACTATTCTGTGGGAGTCTGACGGTTCAATAAAAAAGAAAATTCCTGGAAAAAACTCTGCCTTTGCAGATATTGCTTTTAGTCCGAAAAAAAATATCTTTGCCATCAGCGCTGGAGTTGTAGTAGAACTTTGGCAAACTGATGGTAAGTTACTTGAGACTTTGAAAGAACATGAAGCTGAGATTCGCAACTTGGCATTTAGTCCTGATGGTAAACTATTAGCTTCAGCGAGTATCGATCGCACAGTCAAACTCTGGTCATTGGAAGGTGATGAAGTGACTACTTTCAAAGATCATCAAGCTGGAGTTTGGGGGGTTGCTTTTAATGGAGATGGTTCCTTAATTGCTTCTAGTAGTGGGGATGGTACTGTTCGACTATGGGAACAAGATGGTGATTTATTTAAAATACTTTCGACTGGTGGGGGTATTGTCTATAGTGTTGCGGCGAGTAATAATGATTTTTGGGTGGGAATAGGGAATGGTGGTAAAAGCATAAAATTATGGAATGAAAAAGGTGAGTTGATTTCTACTATTGAAACAAATAATCAGCAAATTTTTCAGGTTGCGGTTAGTCCTGATGGTAAGATCATTGCCGTTGGAGATGATAAAGGAACAGTGCAGTTATGGCAAAGAAATGGTGAGTTCTTGGTAAATCTTTTTGGTCATAGTTCGGGTATTCGAGGACTTGCATTCAGCAATGATGGCAAAACTCTAGCAACGGCCGCAGAAGATCGGAAAGTAATTTTATGGGATTTAGAAAAGGCGATCGATTTTGAACAAATACTTGTTTATGGCTGTGAGTGGGTGGGTAATTATCTGCGCACTAATGCTGAAGTGGAGGAGAGCGACAGAAGTTTATGTGATGATATTGGGTTTTAGGCGTTGGTGAATTAGTGTATGATATTACAGCAATGCATGAGGATTGATCTCTATCTTTGCAGTTCAGGCTAGAACCCTGTAACAACCTGGAAGGTTGTGTTACCAAAATTAGTGTAACACAGGCTTCTAGCCTGTAACAACCTGGAAGGTTGTGTTACCAAAATTACTGTAACACAGGCTTCTAGCCTGTATCTCCCCATCTCCCCACACTTTTTATCTAAATTACACCAATGCTACCGGATTTAATATGACTTGGGTGTAGAGCCAAACTGCTAAGAATTTGGCCTAACGCTGCTGGTATTAGGGGCACCCAATAACCTTGAATCAGTAGGAATAAACAACTACCATACAAAATTAGAATAGCTACTACATTGACAATAATAGAAATTGGAACTGAGCGTATTTGCGAAACTAATGTTCCTCCTATTACAGACCAACTCCAAATCCATAGACCATCTACCCACCACTGCCAAACTTTTAATAAAGAGCGATCGTCAAGTACAGCACTGATAATTTGACTGGTCATTTGTGCTTGTACAAATACACCACGCATCTCTTGACTAGACTCTCTATTCAAACTGTAGGGAGTAAAAAAATTGTCTTTTATACTGTCAGCAGTAACCCCAATGATCACGATTTTATCTTTTGCGATACTGAGGTCAACTTCATTCTGGAGAACCTGTTTCAGAGTAACTGACTCAGCAATTTTTCTGGAACGATAGTTAAGCAACATTTGATATCCTCTATGATCAATGTTTTGGTAACCTCCTGCTGGAGTTGCTTGGATTCGCTGGAACAGCACTTGACCAATACGCAAGTCAGATTCAGGAGTTATTTCTGCTTTAATTCCTTCAAACGATAAATAGTTTTGTGCTAACGCCATGCTTAACGAATGCTTTGTCGGGCAAAATTCACTGTCTTCCATTTGCCATAAATAACGTCGAATAATACCATCCCGATCTACAATTACATCACTAAATTTGACTCGCTCTTTTGGTACTTCTGGTGGTGGTTTTACTCCCTCAGTTTTAGATTCAGGATGTTTACAAATAACAAATAAATATATATTTTCCTTTAGTTCTTTAGCTAAATCAATTTCTTCAGGGAATACAGGAAAATCGCGATAAATATCTAAACCGATAGCACGAGGTTGATGGGGTTTGAGTTTAGCTAAAATTTGAGTGAGTGCTGTATCTGATAAAGAAGCAGATATATTAGTTTTCATTCCCATTTCACGCTGATATTGTAAGTCATTTTCTGTTACTTCAATAACTAATAAACGGTTGTCAATTCCTTCATCGGGACGCAGACGCATTAATTGGTCGTAGGTTTTTAATTCCCAATATTCTAAAATTCCTAAGTGTCTAATACTACTTACAGTTAAGGTGACAAATATACTGACAGTTGCTAATAATATTGGCTTTAGATATGGTCTAAATTTAGGTGGTAATAAATCGGGAAAATTATTTGATTTTTCTGCAAATTGAGGAATAATTCCGGCTCTTAATTGTTGGAGAGTTGGAGGTAATGTGGTGGGGTTTTGAAACAGAACTGGCAACCAACTAGCATAAGGGGAATCTGTTTCTAAACCTTGTAGTTTTTGTTGCGATCGCTGCACTGCTAAATTTAAGGTCAATGGTTGTTGGTTTTCAGTATTATTTAACTCTTCCAGCAGATATTTTAGGAATTGTTTAGCAACATTATTGGGAATTATTTCCCGCATTACAATTAAGTGGGGAATTTGTAGTTTTACTAGCTCTGATGCTAATCCTAAACCATCACAAGAATTAAAAATTGCTAGTTGTAATCCCTTAGCAATAGCTTGTTTTAAGCCATATTTTAATTCTGCAATTGTGAGGCTTTCTGTATCATTAATATAAATTTTTCCTTTGTCTTGTTCGGTTCTACTATGACCAGCAAAATATAGAATATCCCAGTTTTTTTCCCAGAGTTGGTCATTAATATCTTGATGTCTCGGTTGATTAAGAGGATGAATTTCTGAGCTAGTAATTTCTTCTAGATGCTGTGTCTCTTCTGTATAATCAAGCTCTTTTTCTCCAAAAATTGCTAATATTTTTAATTGATTTTGTTGGTGTTTATATTGTTTAATATCGGTAATTTGTGCGCCACTAAAAACCACTGAAGCTAAATTATAATCATCAAAAAATCTCCAGCGATGCCAAGGTAGTCTTTGTAAAGAAATATCATCAGTTTGAATTATAAAACGAATTTTTCTAGATTCATATAATTTTTTTAATAGTAATTCTTGAGCTGGTCGAAACTCCTTTGAGTCTAGCCATTCATTCAAACATGATTCTAATTTTTGTGCTACTTTTTCACATTCTTCCTTGGGATTTACATTAGTTTCTTGTTGACTATTTGATTCTTCTGTTTCTAATTCAATTCTAGTAGATAAACCAAGGAGAGGTGGATAAATTTTTTGGTAAGAAAATTGAAATTTTTCATATAAAAAAGAAATTTCCGAATTTTTGGGTAAATGAGCTTTACATTCAAAATCGTTTTGTTTTCCTTCTTTTCCTATGCTTAAGTGAACAGGAAATCCATTCTCCCAATTACCATCCAAAATCTTGAGAACAACTAGCTGACTCATATTAAAGTTATAATAGTTCGGTACTGGTTTAACAATTTATATAATAGTCCCATGAATAAAGTTGTAAAATTTTGTTTCTTATCAACTTTAATTAGCATTATTATGGCACTTATTCCCACTTTTAATGCTTTTGACCAATTACTAATATTAACATATAATGCTAGTGCTGAAAATAAGAATCATCCCCCAGTAAGGTTTAAAATGCCAGAAGGGGAATCTCAAGGGTCTCCCAACAAGCGGAGTGATACTGGTACTCGCGGGGAATGTCCCCCACTCGAACCACCTTTGACTGCTTTAGTACCTATAAACAGTCCTATATTAACCAGTACCAAATATCCGACTTTTTGGTTTTATGTTCCTTATCCCGAAATACAGGGGTTAGAGGCCAAATTTTTGTTCAATGCAAAACCACCAAGGAAAAAGCAAGATAAGGTTTATCGCGTTCAGTTTCTTCTAGAAAATACTCCTGGAATTATTCGGGTGACATTACCAGAAACGGTATCGCCTTTAGAAATTGATAGACAATATTCTTGGGCATTTGCTGTTATCTGTGACCCAAAAGATTCTAGTCAAAATATTACCGTTTCTGGTGAGGTGCGACGAAAGTCTATTTCTGAGTTGGAGAGTGAGTTGGGTGCTGCTGCTTTAGGACGCGATCGCGCAATTATTTATGCTGCTAATGGTTTCTGGTTAGATAGTTTGACGAGTTTAGCAGAAATGCGACTAGCTAAACCGCAGGATGAGACGGTAAAAACTGACTGGGAAGATTTACTGGGAGCAGAAGCAGTGAAGTTAGATGAATTTTCTGACAAACCTATTGTTGACTGCTGTACAGTTGAATAATTCTCTCACATTATTGTAGGGTGGGTTAGCGCCAGCGTAACCCACCGAAACATTGTAGACTTGGCGTTGCGTTACTGGACTGATAACTTCTGACTTCCGCGTAACCCACTGAAACATTGTAGATTTGGCGGTGCGTTAACGAAGTGTAACGCACCCTACCGAACTTCTGACTTCTGACTTCTAACTTCTGACTTCAATCACGCCATTCCCCCTGCAACACAAACGGCGACCACAAAAATGCCACCTCACCATCATTCCACATTTCCAACTGTGCTGCTCGCAACGCTGCTGCTGGCGATAACTTTTCCTCCCACATTTTCTGATAAAATTTTACCATCAACTCTGATGTACCCTCATCATTCACCGTCCATAAACTTACCATCACTCGTTCCCCTCCTGCATACATCAAACCTCTAGTCAACCCCACTAAACCTTCTCCACTCACATTTTTACCCAACCCAGTTTCACACGCACTCAATACTATTAATTCTGCTGGTAAGTTTAAGTTAAATACATTGGGTGTTGTCAAATAACCTTCTACTTCCTTTCCTTGTTTGTTCACCAGTGATAACACTATGCCAGAGTTTTCCGGCAATTCATCATTGAAAAATCCGTGGGTGGCTAAATGTACAACCCTATACTCACTTATTT
The DNA here is from genome assembly GCF_010672085.1 of Okeania sp. SIO3I5. Taxonomy (GTDB): domain Bacteria; phylum Cyanobacteriota; class Cyanobacteriia; order Cyanobacteriales; family Microcoleaceae; genus Trichodesmium. The sequence goes on along the minus strand of NZ_JAAHHT010000048.1, from coordinate 16,082 downwards.
CTGAAGCTTGGGCGTTTTTGAGGTTGGCTGCAAAATCATAAACTTGCATCTTTTGGTTATCAGGTGCTAATGCTAATATTTGGTCTGCTTCCTGGCGCGTATACTTCAGTCTTCCCCATTCTTGACCTTCAAGTGCTGTACCTCTGGTGAGGGATACAGTGATTTTTAACTCTTGCTCAGTAGTGTCATCTTGGGAGATGTTTTTATTTGTGACTCGTTCATCGTCGGCATTGAAAACTGGGTCTGCCATAACTGCTATAGTTTTCGGTGCTGGTTGGTTTGGGTATTTCCTCTGGTTGTAAATGGTGGATGCAGAGGGAAGGTTGACTATTTCATGGTTGACAATCAGGGGTTGATATGGTAAATCAGGGTTGGTTTGTGGTGGCGGTAATACACTGAAAGGAATGTATTGGATAATGCCATCACTGACTATGGCGAGGCGTTTGTTTTTGAGTTGATCTGCTACTGGGAGTAATAGCATTTCACTGACTTTGGCAGCTTTAATTTCTACTGATCCTGTACCTGCATCCTGTTCAGCTCTGTCTTTGAGATATTTCAGAAATTCTTCTATGGTGGTAGCGATATCTTCTGCTTTGGGGAGTTCGTGAACGGTTACTGAGTCGGGAGTGACTGCCCATAGGTAACTGCGGTCTCCTCCTAACCAGTAGGATAAGAGGATGGTGTCTTTGTCAACTACTTCTTGAATTTGACTAATGGTTAAGGGATCGGGATATTTAAGGTTGGCATAACGAGGGCTAATATTTTTGATTTCGGTTTCCAGTTGTTGTAGTTGGATTTGGGTATTTCTGATTTCTGTTTTTATTTTTTCTCGTTCGTCATTTGAGAGTGTGCTGGTGTGTAGAGCTTGGGTTTTGGCTCCTATTCGTTGGATAAGTTGGCGTTCTTGTTGGAGGAGTTCGGGGTCGATGTCTTTGCGGATATCGGCGTTAGCTTCGGCAAGTAGTTCAATGAGACTGCGAGCGCGGGCACGTTCAGAAATTTCTAAGGCTGTGATGTGGTGGTTGGCATTGGGGTTTTGTCTATGCAGTTCCATGAGGATGTATATGTAATTTTGGTAAATGAATTGCCATTCAGCAAAAAAGGAGGTGCGTAATTCTTGGCTAATTACTTGAGTGCGTAAGTTTTCAATGATTTCAATAGCTTGTTTGATGTCGGTTAATGCTTCGTTGAGTTGGCCGTTCTCAAGTTTTATCCTAGCAATACTATTGAGAGTAATAGCTTCTCCTTCCTTATCTTCTACTTGTCGCCTCAAAGTTAAGGATTTGTTGAGGAACTCCAGCGCCTGTTGCTTTTCTCCTAAATCACCATAAATGGCACCCATATTATGGCGAGTTCTAGCTTCTCTTAGCTTATCTTCTACCTGCGTTAAAAGAGGTAAGGACTCCTTAAGGCACTCTAGCGCTTTTTGCTTTTCTCCTAAATCGTTGTAAATCAGACCAATATTATTGAGAGCATTACCTTCTCCTGCCTTATCTCCTATCTGCCTTGACAGCTCTAAGGATTGGTTGTATAGTTCTCGGGCTTTTTGCTTTTCTCCTAAATCATTATAAACTGCACCAATATTATTCAGAGTAGTAGCTTCTACTGCCTTATTTTCTATCTGCCTTGACAGCTCTAAGGATTGGTTGAAGTAATCTTGTGCCTTTTGCTTTTCTCCTAAATCATTATAAACTGCACCAATACCATTGAGAGTAGTAGCTTCTCCTTTCTTATCTCCTAGCTGTTTTGACAGAGGTAAAGATTTGTTGTAGAACTCTAGCGCCTTTTGCTTTTCTCCTAAATCATTATAAATTGCACCAATATTGTTGAGAGTAGTAGCTTCTCCTTTCTTATCTCCTAACTGTTTTGACACAGGTAAGGATTGGTTGTAGAACTCTAGCGCCTTTTGCTTTTCTCCTAAATCATCATAAATTGCACCAATATTGTTGAGAGTATAAGCTTCTACTTTCTTATCTTCTACCTGCCTTGACAGCTCTAAGGATTGGTTGTACAGTTTTAGTGCCTTTTGCTTTTCTCCTAAATCATTATAAACTGCACCAATATTGTTGAGATTAGCAGTTTCTATTGCTTTATCTCCTACCTGCCTTGACAGATCTAAAGATTGGTTGAAATAATCTAGCGCCTTTTGCTTTTCTCCTAAATCATTATAAACAAGACCGATATTATTGAGAGTAGTAGCTTCTATTTTCTTATCTTCTACTTCTCGCGACAAAGATAAAGATTGGTAGTAGAACAAGAGTGCTTTTTGGTTTTCTCCTAAATCATCGTAAACTTTAGCAAGGGCAGTAAGTACGATAGCTTCCCCTGGCTTATTACCTAATTTCCTTAAAAGGGGTAATGCCTTTTCCCACTTCTGAAGCGCTTTTTGTACAGATTCCTTTGTTCCCTGCTGATATAGTTGAGTACCCTCTAATAACAACCTCTGAGCCTCTTGACTAATACTATCAAGCGATCGCTCCTCCTCTCCCTGCACCAAAACCTCCTGCTGACTAGCTCCAACAGAACTGCCCATCATCACATTAACTACGGAAAACAAAGCCACAAAACCTGTTAATAACCCTAACCCAATACTTTTCCTTAAACTGCAATATTTCCACAGAAGTAAACGCCATTTTTGATTCATAATAAACTCCTGAAATTAACATAAAAATAACAAAAAATTGACCATTTTAATAAACTTAAACTAACCACATATATCATGTCAAATCAAACAATTATTATTGCTAAAGGAAATACGGAAGGATTGAGCGATCGCTCCCATCATTCCCCACCATTCATGTTGACAAAGCAACTAAATTATGGTCAGCAAAACTGACTATTAACATGACACAGATAATTCCTATTTATTTATCGGGATGCAATTATCAAAATATGCAGTTTACAGAACTTTTCAGATTGATGACCTCACGTCATAACCAAAACCCTGTAGGGGCGAATGGCCATTCGCCCTTACTGTTCTAACCATTACCCCATCACCGCAAAAGGATATTCCATAAACCGGACTTAGTATAAAGTGCATATTTTTCCAACTCTCTCCCAAAAAGTAATAGACAAGGAATTTCATAAGAGAAGTTTCCCAAAATGAACCTCCAGGTATTATCCCAAAACTTAGTTGTCAATTATTAGATGCTAGTCATAACTGATAACTATTAACATTGACTTGTTAACTATTATGATAAAACATATAACTCTAGAAGCAAAATTTTCAACTTGATTAATTAAGAAGGGGAAGCCTTCAAAGTCCCCCTTTCCAAGGGGGATTTAGGGGGATTTTAAATCTACCTCATAACTGCAGGAATTGCCATATTAACATTGACTTGTTAACAATTATGATAAAACGTATAACTCTAGAAGCAAAATTTTCAACTTGATTAATTAAGAAGGGGAAGCCTTCAAAGTCCCCCTTTCCAAGGGGGATTTAGGGGGATTTTAAATCTACCCCATAACTGTAGGAATTGCCATATTAAAATTAACTTGTTAACCGCTATGAGAAAACGTATAACTCTAGAAGCAAAATTTTCAACTTTTATCGAAGTTGATGGGGTAAAAGATTATCCTTACATTGGGTGGATATCTGACAATACCTTAAAAATAAATATCAAGAAAATTTTTGAAACTGACCCCCAAATCAACGAGCAATATTTATCTATTTATTTCTATAAAATTGCTCAACAAAATCACAATTCAGAAAATGGAAAAATTCCCAACCTACAATCATTAATTGCTAGCCATCATCTATCAGCTTACCTAGAAGAAAATTGTTATTACCAAGCTTTGAAAATTTATCAAAAGCTACAACCATATAACTACAACATGACCAAAGTCGATGTTTTTTTAATGGCTAGGGAAGTTGCTGCTAATCCTGAAACATTTAAAGACTATAATTCTAGTATTAGCAGTTTCAAAACTTATGCCGGATGTAAAATTTATCAAAAGGTAATAGATAGACTGAGGCAAGGTAGAGAACAAGAAAAATATTCGGATACAGGATTACTCAGAAATATTTCAATCACAAAATTCAAAGAATCTTTAAATTTAGCCGACATTAAAGAGGAAGAAAAGCGTCGATGTTTACTGGCATGGCAATGTTTCAAAAAGAAATATGTTCCTACCCAAAAACAAGGTAGTAAACAACTCCAACCTCCTTCAGAAAAAGACCTAGAAGGCTTTGCCAAACTGTATCAAAAATTGAGTCCTGAAAAGGAAAAAATTACAGGTCAGGAAATTAAGCGGTTGCTTGATATTTGCCTACAAGCACTCAAAAGATCCAGAAAAAGAACCTTCATCTCTCTAGACGGAATTGACATAGAAAAAGATTGGGAAAATGTTGCTAATAATGACCATATTTATCAACAGGAACGTCTAGAGTTACAGCAACAAATCCACACAGTATTAGTTGATGTGATTCAGAGTTTACCAGATGAAGCTAAAAAATTATTTGAACTTGTATTTGGGTTAAATATTAGTCAGGAAGATGTAGGAAAATACCTCTTAGGATGTCACCAAAGTTCAGTCGGTAGAAGAATACAAACTCAGAGAAAAAAGATTTTGCAAGCTGTCGGTATTTGGAGTCAAAATAACTGGCAGATAACTCTTAATTCAGAACAACTGAAAGTTATGGATAAAGAACTGGAGCCATACTTAGAAAATTATTTTAGGACTCCATTTGTTGAATTTTTGACAACTAAAATCGAAGGAATGCCAGATAAAATTTCCTTATGCAGGATATTTTATGGTCAATGTGAATCAAAAGTGTCATTATTTCTACAGCAGTATCCAAAAATATCTGAAGATGACTTGAAAAAGAAGTTAGCTGAAGTTAAGCAAAATTTGCAGATAGAGTTAGAAAAATATGTGGCAGATAATTATTCTAAGTCTCTAGCAAAATCAGAATCAGTTAAGCAAAAAGTAACCGTTTTTATTGAAAATTATCTCAAAAACGCACCCTACGCAAACTTTTCATTACAGGATTTAAGCAAACTCTTAAACAATACGCTATCTGTAGGGGTGAATGGCGTTTAGTAAGGGCGAATGCCATTTGCCCCTACAAGATGTGGCGGTTCTGCCTAATTCCTAATTAATTAAAAATAAAGAGGAACAATTATGTCTACACTAGAAGAATTAATAGCCATTTATCCACAGCAATTACTATTAGAATTATCAGCTAAAGATATAGATAAAGCCTGGTCTGCAAAACATCAATTTTCTAATAATATTTCCCAGTGGAATGCTTATCTAAATCGTTTGTCTTTACAAGTCATTATTAGATGGTTAGAAACTGAACGCGATTTTCAAATTGTTGTTAATTCCGATGAAAATTTAACCAGTATTTGGGAAGTAGTCAACGGTACACCTATTACTTTAAATCAGGGAAATAATCAAACAAAACTGGTAATTATTCCCAGTGAAACAATAGATACTGACGAATTTCGCGTTTCCCAAGAATGGGTTGATATTCCTGAGTGGGTTGCTGATTATTATTTAGCAGTACAAATTAATCCTGATGATAGTTGGTTAAGAATTTGGGGATATGCAACTCATCAACAATTGAAAAATCAAGGAATTTATGATGAAAGCGATCGCTCTTATTACATACATGGAGAAAACGTTATTGAGAGTTTAAATGTAATGTGGGTAGCACAAGAATTATGTCCCCACGAAACAGTAAAAGTGGAACCTTTACCAATATTATCTGCAACTCAGATAGAAATTCTACTCGCAAAACTCAGTCAAGAAATAGAAGATTTTCCCCATCTAGATATACCATTTTCCCAATGGGGTGCATTGTTAGTAAATGAAGATTTGCGACAACAATTATATCAACGACGACTAGCAGGAGAAATTGTTGAAACACCAATAAATTTATCTAAATGGTTTGACGATATAGTAGAAATTGGTTGGCAAACTATTGATGAATTTCTAGCACAAAGAGTAGGGAAATTAAACTGGGCATTTAGTAGGTGGAAACCAACAACAGATGACTGGCAATCAATTAATAATTCAATAGATTTAATTTATCATAGTAGTAATGAAGAACAACGAAAAATTGAAGCTTATAAACTAGGAGAAAAAGCTCCGAATTACCCCAAAGTAATTAATGCTTTAGTCTATCTTTTACAAGATACTAAAAATATAGAAACTCGTTGGGCAGCAATAGATAGTTTATGGATGATAGACAAAAACCATCCACTGGCGGGAAAACGTCAAATCAAAAGTTTAGAAATATCAGGAACCAACCATTTAGTAGCATTAATAGTAGCCATATTACCCAAAGGTGAAAATAAATTTTCCCTATTAGTACGGGTACATCCTGAAAGTAGTCGTTACTTACCAACTAACTTTAAATTGATAATTCTAGATGATATAGACAATACATTTTTAGAAGCTAAATCTAACGAAGATGATAACTGTATTCAGCTTAAGTTTAGTGTTAGACATGGGGAAAAATTTGGAGTGAGATTAGGATTTGAGGAGAATCTAATTACTAAGTCTTTTTTGATTGATTCAGCAACCTAGTTATTTGGCTTTTATCGTAATTTATTAGACTGGTGAGCTTTGTTGTAATAGCCATAGAAAATCCGTTCCGCTTTTCGGTTGTCCCCGACATGAAAAGTGAACCTAGTGGGAGCTATATCACCCTATTTCTATAGATTGATGCTTTATTCATTTGTTGGCCAATAGTTAAATAGCTCAAAGCCTTTACAGGTATAAGTTTCAGCCTTTTTTTTATGAAAGAAAGAAAAGATTGATGTTTGATTTATTTATTGGACAATAGTTGTAGAAGTATGAAGTACAATGCTATTGGATCTTGTGCGGTAGCTATATGCTTTCATACAACAAAGCCAGACTGGCGCTAAAATTAATTAGTTGTCAATATTGGCACTTTTACAGCAATGCATGAGGATGGTGAGGTACAGTGTAACACAGCCTGACCGGACTGTAACAACCTGGAAGGTTGAACTGCCACTCATTACTAACAGGTTTCCAGCTTTTAACAAATAGTAAAGCTTTGCACCCCACGCGCCTCCGAAACTGCTGTAAGTTATCAACATTGACAACTTTCATTTCAGTAATAGCTTGAAAATACAACCTATTCCTTCTCCCTTTGAACCAATATTCCCTTCTGCGTTCTTTCCTCCAAAGTATAAGTATTCAACCGGACATGATCGGGACTTACGCAGGTGAACCCAGAAACCCGGTTTCTCCTAGACATCTATTGCTCAAAACAACGATTTATCCTAGAAACCGGGTTTCTTTGCGTAAGTCCTAATGATATTACTACTCGCTAATTTCTAGCTCTGTTGATAATTTTTTTCCAATTCGAGGTTCTTTGCCAACTAAGAGTCGCTCAATATTGCTGCTGTGACGCCAAATCACATATATACCACCAGCGATCGCAAATATTTCATAAGGAAGCGATTTACCCGTGAAAAACATCAAACCAGAAACGGCAACAGTAGCAATAATAGAACTCAAAGAAACAATACGACTAATAGCTAGAACAACAATAAATACAGATAGTGTCCCTAAAGCAACAATCCAAGACATTGCTAACAAAATACCCAGACTAGAAGCAACAGACTTGCCACCCTTAAAACCAATCCAAATAGATTTAGTATGTCCTACTATAGCCATTAATCCTGCTAAAATAACCATCCATTCTTTTGCTAGATCGACATCAGTTACTCCAGCAACAATAGTTAGGTTTTGAGCAAACACCAGAGAGTAAATATAACGAACCAAAGCGATCGCTAATACCCCCTTCAAAATATCAATAACTAACACAACCAAAGCCGGCAATTTTCCCAAAGTTCTTAATATATTAGTCGCACCTGTAGAACCCGAACCTTGTTGGCGAATGTCAATACCATAAAACCAAGAACCTATCCAATAACCACTAGGAGTAGCACCTAAGAGATAGGCAACAATCAATATTACTGCATTTAATACTAACCAATTAATCATAAACTTATTCCTGAAAATTCAAAATTCAAAATTTAAAATTTAAAAGTAATCTCTTAGTGAGTTTTGCCTGAAAAATTCAAAAGTCAAAAGTAATTTCTGAGTAAATTTTTCCTTTCCTATGGAATGCTACAGTTTGTCAACTTTTTATCGTCAGGACTTACGCAAATTGACTTTTAAACCACCATCCGTAGGGGCGAATGGCATTCGCCCTTGCTATATGTAGAGTCTCTGCGTAAGTCCTGATCGTATTACTACTTCTACAGGACTACCAAAAAATCAAATCAATTGTCTTAGTTGGGTATTGGGCTACCCAAGCTCCGTCGCGAAGAGCGCGGAGAAGGTGACTAAAATCTATCAGTTGAGTTTTGAGAATTAGGTTCAGGAGCAAAGGCTAACCATAGAGGAAACTGTAACATGGAAAGACTAATTTTCTCTTCCGTGTCATCAATTATAATTATTGGTAACTTGCCCTGCTTTACCAACCGATCTGCCTTTTGGGCCAATATCTCCGAGTCCTCAAACAAAGCCACACCCCTGTCTGGACTAAAATCACGGCGATCGATCCCCAAACAATCCTGTAAACCCCGACGCCACTCTCCCAACCGCTCAGGAGAATTAGCAAGTATCAGAGCACGTACCCTTGTATCATACAAATCTCTAAGTACAGAAACAATTGCCGAAGCCACCAAAATATTTTGTAAGCGACTACCCATATTCCGGAGGGCACCACGACCACCTTGAGAGAAAAACCAATTTGAAACTCGTTCTGCATGGATAGGTTCAAATGTACGCCGTAATTTCCAGGGCGGGCCATAATAATCAGGCATTTTCCGATATTCGTCAAGAATCTCGCGAATCTCTCTATTTTGTTCCTCAAAAGCCATTTCAGCAAATTGAGGACTTTCAGCATTTCTAACAGATCCAGGAGCATCTTCCATTTTAGGAGCAGAATATTCCTCTATTTGTGGGGTTAACTCCAACTGTTCGGCAGCAGCAGCTAAATCTTGCAAGCTTCCCACTAAATAATCCTTAAACCCTTGAATTCTAATTGCCAAATCTTGAGAAGCACCAGCAAAAGTAGTCCGCATCTCCTTTTGAATACGTTCTTTGCGACGCTCTAGTTTTTCTACCTCTATTTGCAATGTTTGTTTACGTTGTTCTAACTGACTCAAAGCTTCTGGCACTAAACTCCCTATAGCTTTAGTCTGGGCTATAATTTCTTCTTGTAATTTAGCTTTGGTTTCTTGTAGAGTAGCTATTTCTTCTTTTAAGTCTTGTTCTTGTTGTTCGAGGTAAGTAGTTTTTGATGTCGATTCTTTTTCAATTTTATTAACTGGGGGAGTTGTAGAATTCTCAGCGAAACTAGAAGGATTTGTAGAATTATCTTCAACTAATGAAACATATTCTACTTCTGTTGGTTGAGTTATATCAGGTTCATAAGACTCGGCAACTTGTTTTTTGATGGGAAGATTTTCAGTTTCTATTTTTTTATCTAAGTCGGTAGGTGAAGGAATTATTTCACTTAGGTTGTCTGAATTTACCGAAGTTTTTGTTAATTGTTCTTGTGGTTGTTCTGGTTGTATTTCGTCTGGGTACATCATCGAAAAAAAATCAAAAATTTATACTATTGAGAGGGAAAAATTCCCAGGGATATAGGGGGGTGGGGAGATGGAGGAGTAGGGAGAAAAGCCTCTAATTAAATACGTTTATTCTCCTGAAATATGCATTTCTACTTTGGTCAAGTTTTATGTTGATAAAGATGTGTATAAAGCATAGTCTTGGATAGAATATATAAAAATAAACTTCAGTATTTCAAGGTTTTGGTTTCAGCAGGAGGTACTGATAATTGATAACTAATAACTGACAATGACTTCTGCGTACCAGCACCAGTCAATCTTGATTTAAAGGAAAGTGATTTTCTAGGCAAGTTCGCAACATTTTAGGGTCAAAAATAATTGGTAAAAAGTGGATACTTTTAACTTCTCTAAAATAGAACAAAATGGGGATAGGAGACCAGAATATTTCCCAGTTGAGCCAATCTTCATAAGGAAAGTTTCGTAAGAGTTTCTCTGAACGATATACTTCTAAAGCTGTATCAGTGAACTTGAGACGAATAGTTAATGTTTGAATTAACAGAAATAGTCCTAGAAAAGCGATCGCTAAACTTACCCATTTTTGTACAAAGGCCAAAGGCAATGCAGCAATTATTAGCACTAAAGGGATTTTATAGTTAGGAGCAAGTTCAATAGTTTGTTTTGCTTCTGAAGTAGAAATAGTAGTCATAATTTTATCTGAATTTATTCTTTAAAAGAGGAAGTAAAAACTTTTTCAGTCAACCCTAATTAGAGATAATTTTAATTATCCATTCTCCATTATTCAAAGTCCTGAGTTGGTTTTGTTTCTGAAGTAGAAATAGTAGTCATAGTTTGATCTGAATTTATTCAAGAGGGAGTCAAAACTTTTTCAGTCAACCCTAATTAGAGATAGTTTTAATTATCCATTCTCCATTATTCAAAGTCCTGAGTTGGTTTTGTTTCTGAAGTAGAAATAGTAGTCATAGTTTGATCTGAATTTATTCAAGAGGGAGTCAAAACTTTTTCAGTCAACCTTAATTAGAGATAATTTTAATTATCCATTCTCCATTATTCAAAGTCCTGAGTTGGTTTTGTTTCTGAAGTAGAAATAGTAGTCATAGTTTGATCTGAATTTATTCAAGAGGGAGTAAAAACTTTTTCAGTCAACCCTAATTAGAGATAATTTTAATTATCCATTATCCATTATCAATTATCCATTATTCAAAGTCCTTGCTTCATTGCCCCACCAACACCTTGAAACATTGCCCAAGAGAGAAAGAAATTAAAGATAAAAATAGATATTAAGGATGTAACAACAGCTGTAGTTGTAGATTTACCTACCCCCTTTGCCCCACCAGTAGTAGTTAAACCCCAACTTGTACCAATTACAGCGATTAAAACGCCAAATATAATTGATTTAGTTAATCCACTGCACAAATCCCAAATAGTTAGAAAACTGTGGACAGATTCAATATATATATTTTGGGGAATATCGTATAAATTTACTGCAATTATTAGTCCACCAACTATAGCAGCAATCAAACATAACAAAGTTAAGATTGGCATCATTACACCACAAGCAATAACTCTGGGAATAACTAAATAATCCACTGGATCTGTTTTGAGGATATATAAAGCATCTATTTGCTCTGTCACTTTCATCGTGCCTATTTCCGCTGCAAATGCTGAACCCACTCGTCCCGCAACAACAACTGCTGTCAAGACTGGACCGAGTTCTCTGGTTAAAGTTAGAGCTAACATACCTCCAACCATATTTGCTGTACCGAAAGCTACAAGTTCTCGGGCAACCTGAATCGTAAATACCATACCGACAAAACTAGCTGTCAGTAAAACAATTAGTAGGGATTGTGGACCGACTATCGCCATTTGCTCAATGGTATTACGACGATAAATTTTGCCCCGTAACAAATGGACAACTACTTGGCCAGCTAAATATGTAGCTGCTAACATTCGTGGTCCCCATGACCCTAAATTCAATCGAAAAGTAATCTTACTCAATAGAAATTAATAAATTACAACATTAAATCGAACAATGAGAGAAATTTACCAATCTTCAACAAGATTTTTGAACCAAAATTGAAGTTTTCTGACAGATTTGCTGATTTTAAGCGATCGCTCTCTATCTTAGAAAGTAGGTTAGCTTTTATGGTTAACTTGCTACTCAGGTAGCATTATCTTGGACTTATGGTTTATTATTATGGGTATTTTAACTAATTTGTTACGTTCTTTACTACTTACAATTATCTTTAGTTTTATCACTCCGATGATGTTAATTGGGGTTAGTTGGATGAGTTTTGCTTTAATTAGTCATCTTCCTAGTTTACAGAGAATTGGTCAATCTGGTAGTGCCCAAATTTGGGAATTTTTAGCAACTTTCGGTAGTGGCCATCCCTGGCAAGGATGTTTAGTAATTGCTATTACTTGTAGTTTAGTAGGGGCAATGTTTGATACTTATGTGTTCTGTCAAAATTCACGGTTTAATTGAATAATTAGGGAGTGGGGAATAGGCGAATAGGAAGTGAGGGAGTTAGAAATAGGAGGAAAGAATTGATGATTTCTGCTGTTTCTACTTTTAGATTACGGCGCCTTTGAGATAAATGACCTCACGTCAAAGCAAAACTTTGTAGGGATGTTCGCATTTTTGTTATGCAACATCCCTACTGTGATCTACTAATTATGAAAACTGCTATATGATGAACAAAAAATAAAATAAACTGACTTTTTTCTTTAGCTTTTTTTCAACTGACAGTATCTCATATATCTGATTGAGCAGTCGTCCGAAGCGACGATAGGAAGCAATCTCCGTGCATCCCTAAGATTGCTTCCTTCCATGTAGTGGAAGTCGCTGCGGACTTGGATATAGTAATTATCTGGATTTGATATCAAGGTAATTCTGCTTTGAAAGATTGAACAATTATAACAATAATAGTTGAGTTTTAAGCTTTGTTCTCAACGTAACATTTTTACGGAAATTGCGATCGCGCTGGAGGGAGGAACCGAATTCGATTATTTTTCTACTTTGATTACCATTACAGCGGTTTTCAATTGCCTCAAATAATTTGTGGGATTCATCCTGACTGATAACTGATAACTGATAACTGAAATGACTCCTAACTTCATAGTTTCTAAATGCTAAATTCCCATTTCCTCTCTAACATAAAATATCGGTAGAGCTACAAATAAGCAACCTAAAAGTAATCCAAAAATATCATAAACCCAAAATCTCAAACCTAATAAACCTACTATTAAAAATATAGTTGCTACTGTAGCAAATAAATTATTAGTTGCCAATTTATTCTGTTTTCCCACCTGATATTTAACCGTCATAAAAGCTGAGGCAATTATCAAAGCAATTAGAGGATGCAAAATAATTATTTGATAACCAAAAATAAACCACGTTAAAGCAAACATTAAAGTATCTAGCCAAAATTCTCTTTCCCTAAATCTAGCCAACCAAAAACTCTGAGTTCCTAACTGCGATATATTAAGAAAACTCTGACTTTTTTGCAGTCTCACAATTTTATTTTTCCATCTAGCTTGATGATTAATTCTCAAGACTTGTTGCCACTCTGGCAGAGTTTTTCCGTTAGCTCTACCTAACAATTTTACCTTATCTATATTGGGCAATTTCAAATCGGTCAACTTAGCAGAAATTATCTTTAAAATTTGAGGATAATTAACCTTTTTGTCTGATTTTCTACTAATTACAATAGTCAAAGTTTTCTTCACGCGACTTACCTGAACTTTGACTGACTCAAGAGCTAAAACTTCCTGCAATTCTTGTCTAATTTCTGCTTGTGGAGTTAACTTTTTCGGAACTGCTGAAGAAGCAGAAAAATAAACAGTCTCCATATAATTAGACTGGGGGTTAAGATGTCTCAGAATAGCAGCAGCAGAATGATAACGGCGATTAGTAGCACTTTGCAACATCTTGTCCAAAATTCTACCAAATTCGTCACTGACAGGCATTTTTAAATAATCTCGCCACACCCACTTACTATTTCTACTATCAAATAGATCGAAGGGTGAGACTTGAGTCAAAAGATGAATACAAGTCACACCTAAACTATAAAGATCGCTGGCGAAAACTGCCTTACCCATGAGTTGTTCCGGAGCGGTATAAGCAGCACTACCAATAATAGTACCTGTTTGAGGTAAACCTTTTTTTTCTATTACTTTAGCAGCACCAAAATCTACTAAAACAAGTTTACCTGTAGTGCGACGAATAATATTCTCTGGCTTAATATCTCGATGAATAATTTGATATTTATGGACAAACTGTAATACTGGCAATAAATCATTTAATAATTCCCGAATTTTAGCCTCAGTAAAGACACCTTTTTCTGCTAATTCTTGGGCAAGATTTTTACCTTCAATATATTCTTGAACTAGGTATTGTTGTTCGTCTTGCTGAAAATATTGAAATAATTCGGGAATTTGAGGATGACTGCCTAAAGTTTTTAATTGTTGTGCTTCTTGCTGAAATAATTTAGCTGCTTTTTCACAGGTTGTTTTTACCTTAAGTTCTCCACTTCTAGAAATTGTTTCTGAAGATTGAGGATAATTTTGGTGATAATTTTTATTCTGAGGAAAAAACTGTTTAATTACACAAACTTTTTGAAGAGGATTTGCTTCATCTACCGCCAAAAAAGTTCTACCAAAACCACCATATCCAATCAGTTTAAGGATGCGGTAACGAGACTGGTTAATTATTGTGGAATTACTATCTGTGGAATTACTATCTACTGACGGAATAATTTTCTTTTTTTCTATTTCTGCATCTTCACTAACAACTGGAGGAGTTAGTAATAATGGTGAATTGCAATTCTGGCAAATTTCAGCCTTCGGAGAATTTTGTGGATTTTTGCAGTTAGGATTAAAACAGTAACTCATCATATAAGTCTTCAATAATTAATAATTAACAATTAATAATTAATAATTACCTCTTCTCACAAATCAGAGGATTAATTAAAAGTTTTTTGGTTTTTTTCTCCTTGAAAGGAGAGGATTTAAAGCTTGACAGTTTCTCTAGAATAAATTTAGCATATATCGAGATTTTGATGATTTATTCTATTTGGATAGAGGAAATTTTTTTCAGTTATCCAGAGGGAGTCAATCTCAATCACTCTGATTTTTTACAGCAGTCGATAAAATTCGGTAAGTAGACTAGAAACTTAAATATATTTTCTCTCTTTTTGCTGACTCCCTACTCTCAGTTTGAGGAGAGTTTGTATTTTTTTGCCGGTAGGATTAAAACAGTAACTTATCATAGAAGTCTTCAATAATTAATAATTAACAATTACCTCTTCTCACAAATCAGAGGATTAATTAAAAGTTTTTTGGTTTTTTTTCTCCTTGAAAGGAGAGGATTTAAACCTTGACAGTTCCTCTAGAAAAAATTTAGAATATATCGAAATTTTTCTGATTTATTCTATTTGGATAGAGGAAATTTTTTTCAGTTATCCAGAGCGAGTCAATCAAAATAACTCTGATTTTTTGAGAGCAGTCGAGAAAATTCGGTAAGTAGACTAGAAACTTAAATATATTCTCTCTCTTTTTTTTGTTTGTGTATACAATCTCTGGGAATTAAGGAACAGGAATGATAATTTCATAGTTTTTATGTGTTGAGGGATTTTTGATAAATCATTTAGAGTTCCTCTAGAAAAAATTTAGAATATATCGAAATTTTGATGATTTATTCTATTTGGATAGAGGAAATTTTTTTCAGTTATCCAGAGCGAGTCAATCAAAATAACTCTGATTTTTTGAGAGCAGTCGAGAAAATTTGCTAAGTAGACTAGAAACTTAAATATATTCTCTCTCTTTTTTTTATTTGTGTATACAATCTCTGGGAATTAAGGAACAGGAATGATAATTTCATAGTTTTTATGTGTTGAGGGATTTTTGATAAATCATTTAGAGTTCCTCTAGAAAAAATTTAGAATATATCGAAATTTTGATGATTTATTCTATTTGGATAGAGGAAATTTTTTTCAGTTATCCAGAGGGAGTAAATCTCAATCACTCTGATTTTTTACAGCAGTCGAGAAAATTCGGTAAGTACGTGAAAAACTTAAATATATTCTCTCTCTTTTTGCTGACTCCCTACTCTCAGTTTGAGGAGAGTTTGTATTTTTTTGCGGGTAGGATTAAAACAGTAACTTATCATAGAAGTCTTCAATAATTAATAATTAACAATTACCTCTTCTCACAAATCAGAGGATTAATTAAAAGTTTTTTGGTTTTTTTTCTCCTTGAAAGGAGAGGATTTAAACCTTGACAGTTTCTCTAGAATAAATTTAGCATATATCGAGATTTTGATGATTTATTCTATTTGAATAGAGTCGATTTTTTTCGGTTATCCAGAGGGAGTAAATCTCAATCACTCTGATTTTTTACAGCAGTCGATAAAATTCGGTAAGTAGACTAGAAACTTAAATATATTTTCTCTCTTTTTGCTGACTCCCTACTCTCAGTTTGAGGAGAGTTTGTATTTTTTTG
>NZ_JAAHHT010000479.1 GCF_010672085.1 Okeania sp. SIO3I5 | reverse complement strand
ATCAATGAAATAGTTTTATCAGAAGAAAAAGAGCGTTTTGCTAAAAGTGAGGGTGGATATTTTCCCATAGCTCAATATTGTTCTGGGTTGCATTACTTATTATCAAATACAGATAATTCTAGTGGAGTAATTTTATTAGGAGATGCCGTTCATTGTTTTCCGCCAGATATTGGGCAAGGCGTTAACTCAGCATTGGAAGATGTTTTTATACTTAATCAAGCACTTGATAAAACTAATGATATTATCTCTGATGCTTTGCCATTATTTGAGTCTTTACGTTCTCCAGATATGAAGCCTTTAATACGTTTGGCTCAAACTGCTTTTCCGTGGCAATATAATCAAGATATTCTTGGTAAACGACTATGGAGTATTAACTTTTTTATTCGGTTATTATTGAGTAAAATATTGCCTTTTATTTTTACTCCTCCCGCTTTTATGTTGATTCAAAATCATAAACTTAGTTATCGTCAAATATGGGGAATGGCTCAAAGAACAACTATCTATATATATGTCTTGGGAATAGTTATGATTTTAGGAATTATGGCTTTATTTTTAGATAATTTCCAGTATTTTTAGAATCCAACTTTTGTACCACAGGCATCTTGCCTGTGATAGCTGTACCTCAGTAAGCGGATTCAATATTACTTCTTCCTTCTATCCCAGGAACTTTTTGATAGATTAATTCAATCTGAAAATTAAAATATAAACTGGCAAAATTAACTTTTTCTCCCCTGCTATAAGTTTGAGAAATCCAAATTCCTTGTTCATTTTTCCGAAAACATTCTATAGTCATCTCAGACTGACTAACTAATATATATTCTTGTAAACTTGTAGCCGTTTGATAATCGGTAAATTTGCCTCCTCTATCAAATTTAGCTGTGCTTGGAGACAAAATTTCTATGATTAAAGACGGATAAAGAATAAAGTCTTCATTTGAACTTAAATCCCGTTCATCACAAGTTACTACCACATCAGGATAATAATAACAATTAGCTTCTTCTAGGCGAATTTTAATATCAGAATTAAGTACAATAAAGTCATTATCAATAAGATGATTACCCAATAATGTGATTAAATTACCAGCAATAATAGCGTGGGGTAAAGAAACCCCTACCCTTGCATAAATTTTGCCTCGTCTATACTCATGTTTAATCGGACTTTGTCGCTCTCCTGCTAAATAGTCTTCTGGAGAAACATAGAACTGATTTTGGTTAGCTATCATTGGGTTTGAGTTTGCTATTTTTACTGTTATATTATATCAATAATTAATTAGAAACTCATGCTTAATGGCAAAAACATCTATTAATTTATATCGACAAGGAAATGCAAACTCTCCACGTATGGATAACGTCCGCACTAAAGATATTGCTACTTATCTTATTAATGAAGAAATTTGGGTTAATAGCAGTTTGGAAGGTGGTATTTCTACATTTGCATTTCCCAGAAAAGGTAAAAATTGGTGGAAATTAGAAAGAGATACTGAGATTCCTGTGGCACTAACGCTGATTAATGATTATAATAATCACTGGTTATGGACTCCAAGTTATACTATGCCATTAGAAAAATATAAAGCAGCTCTTAGAGAAATAGGAACATATTTTAAAAGGATAATCTAGGCTATAAAAAGGGATCAATTATTATTTTAATGTGCTAAAATTTTACCCAATTAGTAAAGAAAGGAAATTTAATAATGAAACTATCTTATAAAGCAACACAATTTATTATTGAGGCAATTGAAGAGCAAATCGCAAGTTATCAAAAACGTTTGGAGGAAATTGAAAATATAGATGAGGATGAGGCATCAGATATTGGCAATGATTGTGGTTTTTTAGAGGCACTTCGTAATGATTTGCTAGAGAGTTTGCAGTCGGGAAAGTTACCTCAAGGAAAGGCAAATGTTGAGTCAGAGTTGGGGAGTTTGTCTTGGCAAGAATTAGTTGAATTTATTAGGGAATTTTCTATTAGCGATCGCTTGTTTTTGGTAGATGCAATTAATAAGTCTATTCGAGAAGAAATTAGTAGTGGGAAAAAACGGGATGCGTTTGGGTTGGTTAATTAATCGGAAAACTCGGCAAGTAACCGATTAGACTGTTATATTATATAATATTTGCAAAATTAATGCCGGACGAGTTTTTTTGATTTCTGAACCAAGACTAGGGTCAAAATTTACTAAATATATTTCTCCTCTTTGAGGATTTATTGATTGATTTTTTCCCATGCTTCTTCTTCTAGTTCATACCATTCTTCAGA
>NZ_JAAHHT010000478.1 GCF_010672085.1 Okeania sp. SIO3I5 | reverse complement strand
TAATTGAATACATTTTTCTCCCGAAAAAGCCAAACCCAGACCTACTCATAACGTGTCTATAATGCCCAAGTTTTATGAAAAGAGAAAGATGTTTATAAAGCATAGCTTTCAAAGGGGGGCAAGGGGAGATAGAAAGGGGGTTGGGGGGTTAGGTTTTTTTACCCACATTGTCAAGTCTTCTCTGTACTTAATGATAAGTTATTACCAAGATTTGATATAATGTAAAATAATATAAAATTAATGTAAATTAGCAAATCGCTATTCCAGCAGGTAGATATAAATTATGTGGATTTTCTTAGATATTGATGGAGTATTAGTACCAGAGAAAAAATTCGAGCAACCAGTTTTGCCAAAAGATATGCTCAAATTCGATCAAATTTGTCTGAATGAATTTGAAAATGTCCTGCGTCGTTATCCTATTGCCAAAATAGTTATCTCCTCATCCTGGCGAGAAATGTATTCTCTGCAAAAAATTTCTAGTTTATTTTCAGGAGATATTGCCATGCATGTTGTTGGGGTAACTCCATGTTTACACCCAACAGTTATTGAAAAAAATAAGCATATTCGGCATCAAGCAATTTTGGAATATTTCAGACAAAACAACGAAAAAAATCCACAGTGGGTAGCTATTGATGACATTCCTGAGTTCTATGAACCAGGTAGTCCAGTTATTGTTACCGATCCGTATTATGGTTTTAATCGCAATTCTGCTGAAATACTCGATCGCTATCTTGCCTCGTTGAGTGAGAAAATAACAGATGACAATACTAAAAGAAGGAGTAAGGAGTAGGGGCGATTCGCTTAATTAGGAGCATTCCGTAGGAAATCGCCCGTACAGGAGGAGCGAAAAAGAATTGATGATTTTTGTGCGATAATTAATTTGATTTTTTATTATTGGAAATGTCTAATATTTAAAGATGCAAACTAACGAAAAACTTACCTTCCCAAAAATGGGTTGTGGCACCTGGGCATGGGGGAACCGCCTCCTCTGGGGATATGACGAAAGTATGGATCAGGAACTGCAAAATGTCTTTAACCTTTGTGTTGCTAATGGCGTAACTTTATTTGATACGGGTGACTCCTACGGAACTGGCAAATTAAACGGACGTAGTGAAATGCTGTTGGGGGAATTTTCCCAAGCATACGCGGGGGCAAACCAAGATAATATTTGCATTGCCACAAAACTTGCTGCTTATCCCTGGAGGTGGAGTCGCAAAGCAATGATTTCAGCTTGTGCAGGATCTGCTCAACGTCTCGGCAAAAATGTTGATTTGGTACAGATGCACTGGTCTACTGCTAACTATTTTCCCTGGCAAGAATGGGGATTGTTGGATGGTTTAGCTGATTTGTACGAACAAGGGAAAGTTAAAGGAGTGGGGTTATCGAACTACGGACCAAAACGACTGAAAAAAGTGCATAAAAAACTTAGCGATCGCGGCGTTCCTCTTACTACTTTACAGGTTCAATATTCTCTATTATCAACCTACCCAGTTACAGAATTAGGATTAAAAGAAGTTTGTGATGAATTGGGAATTAAATTAATTGCATATAGTCCTTTAGCATTGGGAATATTAACAGGAAAATATTCTGAAAAAGGTTCTTTTCCTAAAGGGATTAGAAGTATTTTATTCAAACAAATATTACCAGGAATTCGCCCATTATTATTATGTTTAGAAGCAGTGGCAAAATCCAGAAATAAAACCCTATCGCAAGTAGCAATTAACTGGTGTATTTGTAAAGGTACAATTCCGATTCCGGGAGCCAAAAATCAAGCTCAAGCAGAACAAAATATTGGTGCATTGGGTTGGGAATTAGACTCTGGTGAAGTTGCGGAATTAGATAAAGCTGCTGGGAATACAGACAAGAAAATGGTACAAAATATTTTTCAGACTCAGTAAAAAAATTCAAAAGTCAAAATTATAGCACTAGGCGAAGCGTGAATAGGGAATAGGGAATAGGGAATAGTAACCTGTCACAGGGTTTTTCTGATAGGGAAATGCTCCGCGAACAAGATTTATAAATGTCCTAACCTTTGCTTCGACTGCTATAATAAAAATAAGATTGTCTAATAATCGAATCACAATTTTGTAGTTTTTTTCTGCGACGCACTGCTATTTTTACCGAATAATTAAGGTTTAAAGTCTCTCCTTTAAAGGAGAAACAAGCGGTCGTTTGCGGAGCAGTCCGTAGGATGGGATGGCGAGGTCTCCTCGCCATATCCAATCGACCAAGAGAGAAAAAATTTTCATGATTAGTCAATCCTATGGGGATTATATAGAATCCGGGTAATTAGTTATCGTATTACTGAGGAGTAATGAGTAATGAGTAATGAGTAATGAGTAATGAGTAAGGAGTAAGGAGTAAGGAGTAAGGAGTAATATCAAATCCGGTTGAATACA
>NZ_JAAHHT010000477.1 GCF_010672085.1 Okeania sp. SIO3I5 | reverse complement strand
ATGTGTAACTACATAAAAAGTAATTTGCTACAATACTATCAGGACTTAGGCAAAGAAACCTGGTTTTTATGATAAATCGTTGTTTTTATAATAGAAATCTAGGAAAAAATCCGGTTTCTGAGTTTGTCTTCCTAAGTCGTAACTATGAAATTGAAGTACAATGGTTTTTCTTCTTTTCTATTCCCACCAAACCCTAATTACCGAATAATTAAAGTTTAAAACCTCTCCTTTAAAGGAGAAACAAGCGGTCGAGGGATGGCGAGGAAACCTCGCCATATCCAATCGACCAAGAGAGAACAAATTTTCATGATTAGTCAATCCTCTCCTTGAAAAGAAGAGGTAATAATTAATTATTAATTATTAATTATTAATTATTAATTATTAATTGTTAAATCCCTACTCCCTAAATAAATGAACAATCAAAGAGCTATTTCCTGCGATAGTGTCAATAAAATTTATGCTAATGGAACTGTTGCCTTACAAGACATGAACTTGACAATTAATCAAGGAGAATTTGTAACTATTGTCGGACCTTCTGGATGTGGAAAAAGTACAGTATTGCGATTAATAGCAAAATTAAGTGATGTTACTTCTGGCAAAATTGAATCAAATATAAATCAACATAAAAATGAATTAGCTTTTGTATTTCAAGAACCAGCTTTAATGCCTTGGTCTCATGTTATTGATAATGTGCATTTACCTCTAAAATTAGCTGGAAAATCTCTTAAAGAATCTCGAATAATAGTGCAAGAAGCAATTAACTTAGTTGGATTAGATGGTTTTGAACGTTCTTATCCACGACAATTATCAGGTGGTATGAAAATGAGAGTTTCTATTGCTAGAGCATTAGTAACTCAGCCAATAATTGTGTTGATGGATGAACCTTTTGGTGCTTTGGATGAAATGACTCGTAGTAAATTAAATAGCGATCTATTAGAGGTATGGCAAAAACGAAATTGGACTGTAGTTTTTGTCACTCATAATATTTATGAAGCAGTGTATTTATCTCAACGAGTAATTGTGATGGCTGCCCGTCCTGGTAGAGTAATAGCAGATGTTAAAATAGATGCCACTTATCCTCGTAGTGAAGACTTCCGAATGTCGCAATTATGTAATGATTATTGTCGAGAAATTTCTAATTATTTGGAAGTTGCAGTGTAAGCATTTAGCTATCAGTTATTAATTGATTGTCTTTAGATAAAAAATTCGTATTGACTCTATTATTTTTCCCTTTTTTTCAAAATTTACTCTAACTTCGGTCTTCCTGACTCAGTAGTTCTGTGCTATATTCTATTGTTGAATGTTGAAAAAAAATCTTGATTGAAAAAAATGTCTAACCAGGAAAATATGAGATTTCTTAGCCCAAAAATAGATTTTGTCTTCAAAAAAGTTTTTGGTTCTGAACAAAGTCAAGACATCTTAATTAGTTTTCTCAATGCCATTATTTATGATGGAGAAAAAATTATTCAATCTTTAACCATTATTAATCCCTATAATCCGGGGAAAGTGATGACTTTAAAAGATACTTATTTAGATGTAAAAGCAGTATTAGCGGATGGCAAGATTGTTCTGATTGAAATGCAAGTATCATCCATGACAGGTTTTAACAAAAGGGTACTTTATAACATGGTGAAAGGATACGTTAATCAGTTACAAACAGCAAAGGATTATATTATTCTCAAACCAGTTATAGCTGTCACAATTACAGATTTCATTCTATTTGAGTCAAGCCAAAAAATTATTAATCAATTTGTGTTTCAGGAAAAAACAGAAAAAGTTAAATGTCTGGAAGAGGAAATGCAGTTAATATTTGTAGAATTACCAAAGTTTAAAAAAAGACTCTCAGAATTAAAAAATTTAGGGGATAAATGGATTTATTTCCTCAAAGAAGCTTCTAGTTTTGAGAATATTCCTCCTTCTTTGGGAGAAATATCAGAGATAGAATTAGCATTAAATTTGGCTAATCAAGCAGGAATGAATCCAGAAGAATTAGAAATAGTAGATCGCCGTGCTATGGTATTGCAAGATGAAAGGGGAAAAATAACTTTTGCTGAAGAAATAGGCAAAGAAATAGGAAGACAAGATGAGGCGATCGTCCTAATAATGCGTCAACTGAAAAAACGTTTTGGAGAAATTTCTACAGAAACTATTAGCAAAATTGAAAGTTTAACTATTGAAAAGTTGGAAAATTTGGGAGAAGATTTCTTAGATTTTAAGAGCATAACTGATTTAGAAAATTGGCTGAATCAGTAATTTAGTATATTATCCTGAACTATCTGCTATACTCTTTGCCTTGTACATAAAAAACGGATTTATCAAGGAAATTTCGTCATTTGAAAGACAATAATTAGGGCAATAAACCCGTTTTCTCACTTGGGCGTGCCTAAGTTCTATGCTATATTCTATTGTTGAAAAAAATCTTGATTGAAAAAAATGTCTAACCAGGAAAATATGAGATTTCTTAGCCCAAAAATAGATTTTGTCTTCAAAAAAGTTTTTGGTTCTGAACAAAGTCAAGACATCTTAATTAGTTTTCTC
>NZ_JAAHHT010000476.1 GCF_010672085.1 Okeania sp. SIO3I5 | reverse complement strand
CGTGGATTTAATTCCTAAATGGAATTCCGACTCCTCTTATTTATGAAGCATTATGTATGGTAACCCCTTTATGGATTGAGGGCAACCCTAATTATTGGAAATGAAACAAAATTTTACAATCTATATACTTACAAAACTTTTCTATTAGACATAAGAGAACAGGGAATAGGGAATAGGGAACAGAGAACAGGGAACAGAGAATAGGGAACAGGGAACAGGGAACAGGGAACAGGGAACAGATTTACGGTCAATGATTACGAATAATGATTTTTTAAGTGACTATTACTTCTCTAGATATAATGTTAAATAAAGAGCAAGTTTATTTTCTGGAGATATCTATATAATTAACTCAAAATTTAGGTCAAGGTACAAAGTTTTAAGGTAGAAGTCAGGAATCAGGAGACAAGGAGAGGGTGTTTGAATATATTAACAGGATAAAGTTTTTTATTACTAATTATCGACAAACAATATAATCCATTCCTATCTCAATTACAGTAGTTTTTTATGGATGAACTACAGTGAGATTTTGATTTTCACGTTACGTTATCTATTAGCAAAAACGCTGTAAATTTTACTTTTAAAATAATATCAAATCCCCTTGCGTTTAGAGTTTAGGAAGTTCATTCAAGAGGCAAAAAAAACTCCCAAGTAGGGTTTAGGTTGGGCGACCCAACCCCTGCAAAGCATGAATTGTATTGATACTACCTCCTTTGATATAACTAACTAACCGGACTAGAACTAATTATTAAGTCCGGTTAATTATTTTGAATAATCAAGCTGTTTTAGTTTTGAGTTATAGCGCTACGCGAAGCGTGAATAGGGAACACTTAACTGGGAACAGCAAAATGCCAAAGGGTTTTCCTAGGTCATGCTGCGCAAACAGGATTTAGAAATGTCCTAACCTATTTGCGTAGTGCTATACTTATGGAAACAGTTTAACGATTACCATTACCATTACCATTTGTATTAGCATTCTTTGTCAAGACTTTTTCAGCTAACTTATCTGGAATTTCTTGTAAATGATCGAACTGCCAATTAAAACAACCGACTCCCATTGTTTGCGATCGCAACTCCACAATTAAATCTTGCATTTCTGAAAAAGCTAAATAAGCAGAAGTCTTATCCCACCCTTTCCAGTCAGTAATACCCTCATAACCCAATATCTGACGGCGACGGATACTTATTAACTGCAAAACTTTTGAGGTAAACTCACTGGGTGCCAAAATCTCCACTAAAGCAATAGGTTCCAACAAAACTGCTTGGCACTCAGTCATTCCATGCTGCATTGCCACCCGTGCTGCTTGCTTAAATGCTTGCTCCGAACTATCAACAGAATGATACGAACCATTCGTCAACGTGACCGCTACATCTACCACCGGAAAACCAAGGGGACTATGTTCGAGATATTCCCGTACACCTGTTTCCACACCAGGAATATATTGCTTCGGTACCACTCCACCGACAATGGTTTCACTAAAATTAAAACCTGACCCCCGTGGCAACGGTTGAATATCTAAATACACATCTCCAAATTGCCCATGACCCCCACTTTGATGTTTGTAGCGACCGTGAGAAGTAGTATTTTTCCGAATAGTTTCTTTATAGGGAACTTGGGGTAAGTGAGTTTTCATCGAAACATTATATTTCCGACGCAAACGGTCTAAACTTACCTGGAGATGAATTTCTCCTTGACCCCAAAAGATGACTTCGTGAGTATCGCCGTGTTGTTCCCACTTTAATGCGGGGTCTTCTTCCAGCAACTTTGTTAAAGCACCGCTCATTTTGACTTCATCTTTACGATCTTCGGGAGCGATCGCCATTGCATAAACAGGAGGCAACACTGCTGCTTTAGGCAACTGAGTTTTCAGACCGGCGTCTGTAGTTAAAGTATCTCCTGTTTGGATACCTTCCATCCGACTGAGGGCAACTATTTCTCCAGTTTGAGCTGACTGCAAACTTTCTGTTTGTTGACCCATCAACCGATACATTCCACCGATGCGAACTCCATTTAAACTCATGCCATCAGTAATTTCCCCTTGCCATACCCGAACTAAAGAGAGTTTACCACCTTGAGGAGTATAGTAGGTTTTCAATACTTGGGCAATGGGTGTTTTAACATCTGATTTTAAACCTCGACGTTTTGCCGTTTCTACTGGTGCAGGAGTTTCTCGCACCAGAGCATCTAAGAGAGAACGCACACCAGAATCTTTTTCTGCCACCCTTACAAATACAGGCACAATTAAATCTGCACTCAACTCCATTTTTAACTTTCCTGGTGGGAAGTCCCGCGCTCTCCATCCCCCCTAACCCCCCTTGGAAAGGGGGGAGGGGGAGCGTCGTATGGGAAAGGCAGGGCCAGGATTCGGACACCTTCATCAGCTAAACGTTCATATGCCAACGTTCATATGCCCAAAACACAAGCTAGGAGCCTATATGTTATTATCAATGTCAACACAGGGGGAGGACATCACCTCTGTCATGCGCAGCGGTCAGGGTTTCCCAGACGCTCAGAATCCCTATTTTTCCATCCCCCCTAACCCCCCTTTGAAAGGGGGGAATAG
>NZ_JAAHHT010000475.1 GCF_010672085.1 Okeania sp. SIO3I5 | reverse complement strand
TTTCGACGGTTTTCCAGAATTTTCTCCTACTACCTTGGAAAAATTGATTAATAGTTTGGAGAGTATTAGTGAAGTTGTCGAAGAAGGATATGCTCCACAGAAATTTTCGCAACGAACGACTCGAACTTTCGACGGTTTTCCAGAATTTTCTCCTACTACCTTGGAAAAATTGATTAATAGTTTGGAGAGTATTAGTGAAGTTGTCGAAGAAGGATATGCTCCACAGAAATTTTCGCAACGAACGACTCGAACTCTCGACGGTTTTCCAGAATTTTCTCCTACTACCTTGGAAAAATTGATTAATAGTTTGGAGCGTATTAGTGAAGTTGTCGAAGAAGGATATGCTTCACAGAAATTTTCGCAACGAACGACTCGAACTCTCGACGGTTTTCCAGAATTTTCTCCTACTACCTTGGAAAAATTGATTAATAGTTTGGAGAGTATTAGTGAAGTTGTCGAAGAAGGATATCCTCAACAAAAATTTTCGCAACGGATAAATCAAACTTTAGAAACTGATTTATTGCTAAACATTCTCGAGCTAGAAATTAACAAAACTCGCCTGCAAAAATTACTCAACCAAGAAGTCTATTATTGTCAGATAGAATCTATCGAAGATATCGAATATGAGGGATGGGTTTATGACTTTGAAGTTAGCAAACATCATAACTTTATTGCCAATAATATTCTTTGTCATAACACCATTCAAACCATAGCATTTTTGCTCAATCAACAAGAAAAAGAAGCACTCGAAGCACCCACATTATTAGTTTGCCCTACCTCCGTATTAGGTAACTGGGAAAGAGAAGTAAAAAAATTCGGACCTAGTTTAAAAGTAATAGTACATCACGGCGATAAACGTGCGAAAGGTAAACAGTTTGCCACAGTAATTAAAGACAAACATTTAGTCATAACAAGTTACGCTTTATTGTATCGAGATGAGAAAATATTACAGACAATAAAATGGCAGTCAGTAATAGTTGATGAAGCCCAAAATATCAAAAATCCAGATGCAAAACAATCTCAAGCAGCAAGAAAATTAGACGCATCATTCAGAATTGCGTTAACAGGAACTCCCGTAGAAAATCGTCTTTCAGAACTCTGGTCAATTTTAGATTTTTTGAATCCTGGATATTTAGGTAAAAAGAAATTTTTCCAGCGTCGGTTTGCTATTCCCATCGAAAAATATGGGGATACAAATTCATTACAAACTTTGCGTTCTTTGGTTCAACCATTCATTCTTCGTCGCCTCAAAACAGACAAAGATATTATTCAAGACTTACCGGAAAAACAAGAAAATACTATCTTTTGCCCCCTAGCAAATGAACAGGCAAAACTCTATCAAAATATCGTTGAAAATTCCTTAGCAGAAATTGAAGCTGCTGATGGTATTCAGCGAAAAGGAAAAATTTTAGCCTTATTAGTAAAGCTGAAACAACTCTGTAATCATCCCGTACTTTTACAAATCAAAAAAGGCAGTAAGAAAAAAGTAGAAATCAGCGATGAAAATTCTGGAAAATTGCAACGTATAGGGGCAATGTTAGAAGAAATAATGTCTCAAGGAGAACGAGCAATTATCTTTACTCAATTTGCTGAATGGGGAAAAATTTTACAACCTTATTTACAGAAAATTTTAGGTAGAGAAATCTTGTATTTATATGGAGCTACCCGCAAAAATAAAAGAGAAGAAATGGTAGATCAATTCCAATTAGATCCTCAAGGTCCGCCGATAATGATTCTGTCATTAAAAGCTGGAGGAACAGGTTTAAATCTAACTCGCGCTAATCATGTTTTTCACTTTGATAGATGGTGGAATCCTGCAGTAGAAAATCAGGCTACCGATCGGGTATTTAGAATTGGTCAAACTCGGAATGTTCAGGTGCATAAATTTGTATGTACCGGAACTTTAGAAGAAAAAATACATGATTTAATTGAAAGTAAAAAAGAATTAGCAGAGCAAGTAGTAGGTGCAGGGGAACAATGGTTAACTGAACTGGATACAGAACAGTTGAGAAATTTATTAATACTTGACAGAAATCAAGTAATTGAAGATGAGTAGAGGAGTGTGGAAAATGTTGGAGAAATAAAAATTATTTGTAATCAACACGAACTCTGTCAATTACAAATTATTTTTCATCTCAAAAACTGTAGGGGTTTGCTCTCCAAACCCTCTTTGATTTCCGTTTTTAAACCAAAAATTTGGCGCTCAAAAATTTTAATATATGAAGTGTGGAAAATGTTGGAGAAATAAAAATCTGAAGAATTAACACGAACTCTGTCAATTACAAATTATTTTTCATCTCAAAAACTGTAGGGGTTGGGTCTCCAAACCCTCAATGATTTTTCATCTCAAAAACTGTAGGGGTTTGCTCTCCAAACCCTCTTTGATTTCTGTTTTTAAACCAAAAATTTGGCGCTCAAAAATTTCCATATATGAAGTGTGGAAAATCTCGGAGAAATAAAAATCTGAAGAATTAACACGAACTCTGTCAATTACAAATTATTTTTCATCTCAAAAACTGTAGGGGTTTGCTCTCCAAACCCTCTTTGATTTCTGTTTTTAAACCAAAAATTTGGCG
>NZ_JAAHHT010000474.1 GCF_010672085.1 Okeania sp. SIO3I5 | reverse complement strand
GTTCTACTAACTGCATTATCCATCCTTTAAACATTTAACGAGCTGTTCTGCAATCCTTTCTCAGTCTAAGATATTTTTAGTTGTTTTCCTATGTTTTTCTATAAAATCAATAAAACTTTACAATACTAACTTTTTTTCTGTGGATATAGAGGGTTATTCTAGCTGCTTCATAAAACTGATACAAAGCGTCACCTAGCGTGACAAATTGATAGCGAAGCTCCGACCTAGGAGACTGTTTACTTCCTGCTTCTACTGAGGCCATCGGCGGTTACTCATCCACAGGCATTTACGGGTCTTGCCCGACCGCATCTGCTAAGTTTATACTTACATTTAAGTCTTTGTCAATAGACATTATTATTCATGGTTGTTCTCCAACCCTCACAGCGCCTCTCCCAGTATTGAGCGGGATTTTTGGAGAGGTCTAATAAGACTGCTAGAAATGTTTAAGCAGCCATTAGTGCAGAAGATACATAAGTGCGACTCATTACTTACAAATGTGTGAAGAGAACTACCGTATTATATCCCTTACACACGTAAATTGTTAACAAGCGTCTAAACTCCATCATCGGTTGCTAATAAATAAGTCCAAGCTTCAAGAAAAAGATTTCCATCTGTTAAAGTTACCCACCTTTTAGTATTAATTGTCCAAAATTGCTATTTGTTGTTAGTTCGAGCCTAGCTAGAGTATATACCCTCCTGTTAACTGTAGAACAGACAGACTAGCAGGAGAATAATATTATCTCTATTTTCCAGTCACTTTAGCCTCTTAGCCTCAAAAGATTGGGGAAATTTATCTAGATTTAGTTTGGGTTGCTCGGGGAGAATTTTAGCACTGACTGCAAGTTAGTCATTCCCGAAATTATTCCCTTCGTGAACTAAGAGACTGTTTGTCAAAGGAATATTAAATCTAGGCCTAGTGGCGTGTCAAGACTAAAATTGTGGATTAGGAGTGAGCCACCTAGGAGACCTCTCCCCCCTGCCCCTCCCCCTCTCCTGATGAGTGAGAGGGGGGAAATACTCCCCCTTCCCTCCCCCCCTTTCACGCCTATCCCTTATCAGGAACTCTTGAAACCCTTGTGGGAGGGTGGGGAGGATGGGGAGGATGGGGAGGAGGGGGAGGAAGAATTCTGTCTACATTCATAAAAAAGTGTGTTTTTCAATACACTTTTCTCCTGAAAAAGCCGATTCAAGACTTAAAGATAACTTGTCTATGTTGTCAAGTTTTATGTTAAGTAAAGATGTTTATAAAGCATAGCTTTCACGCGGGGGCAGGGGGGATAGTTGTGGGGTTGGGGGGTTAAGTTTTTTAACCCACATTTTCAAGCTTGACACCGCAGTAGTGGATTGTTTCACTTGACATACTCCCGACGTTGCCCTTACGGGAAAAATAGGGATTCTTCAGTCTGGGAAACCCTGACCGCTGCGCATGACAGAGGTGATGTGCTCCCCCTGTTTTAAAATAGTGCATTAGCTTTTCTAGTAATCACCCCATCCCCCCATCACCCCATTTTCTAATGCAACATTTAAGATGAAACAGTCAAGTAGGGTGGGGAGGGTGAGGCGACAATAACTAGTTATTGTCGCCAAAATTTAACTTTTCGCACCCCACCCACCAAATATCAAGCACTATATATAATAGCCCTATTAATCTTTAATTTACAAACACTCTCTAATCAGAGATTTTGTTCCCAGTATAATTGTCCCTATTAGCCTTCTTGGAATTGTTTTCTCTAAATATTGAATAGGTAAACTATGCTGACTCAAGAACGTAATTGAGTTTAAGTTTTAGATCGTCACTAATGGGTAAATCTCTGACTTCTTTTAGCAATGCTTTTACTGATTCAGCTTTGCTACGTTCGGAATAAATCTTGACTAAAATCGCTTCTATTCCATATTCAGCTATAGTTTCTCCCACAATAGTCATAAGGCCAAGAACCGTTAAACCTCCAACCATTCCGAAGGGTCCTCCTAGTATGGCGATCGCTGCTATTAAGGAATAGGTCCCCCCTATTCCTCCTGTT
The DNA here is from genome assembly GCF_010672085.1 of Okeania sp. SIO3I5. GTDB lineage: Bacteria > Cyanobacteriota > Cyanobacteriia > Cyanobacteriales > Microcoleaceae > Trichodesmium. The sequence goes on along the minus strand of NZ_JAAHHT010000474.1, from coordinate 582 downwards.
GATGTAGCCATCACGATAGTGAGTATGACACCAGGTAGACCTAAGGATGAGACTTTTTTGACTACTTCATCCATTGAAACCTCTTTTATTTACTTTAAACGACATACATCAATAATATCAAATCATTATATTTGTATCATCTCCGATAGTATCATTTATCTAAAAAAAAGGTGTTGATTAATCAAGCTATGAAACCTAAATTGATTTGGCCAAATATAAAATTCTTTTTAGTTAATAGTTAGGCGGTTGCCATTAACTGGGCTTTGGGAAAAAAGTAAAATATAATCGCCTCTATTATATCGAAGCCAAGCGTGTATCTCTAGAAAAGAGGGAGTAGGGAGTAGGGGAGTAGGGGAGTAGGCATTGCTCATTCATTGTCTGAGCTAGAATATTTACAACCCTACATTTTTTGAGTCCTGTACAGACGACACCTCCCACACCTCCGACACTTCCCAATCATAGAACCGAAATGGGATCTATAGATAATAAGATATCCTTAAAAATCAACAACTTTTGCGTCGACAAGAGTTGTTGATTTGGAAGGGGTATAGCCAATAGAAGAAGTGGGATGCAGCGCTTTGG
>NZ_JAAHHT010000473.1 GCF_010672085.1 Okeania sp. SIO3I5 | reverse complement strand
TTATTTAGTAATTTTGGCAGTTCAACCTTCCAGGTTGTTACAGCCTTGAAGGCTTAACTGCAAAGAGATTAAGTGTACCTCACCATCCTCATGCATTGCTGTAATTATTAATTATTAATTATTAATTGTTGAAAATACCGATGGTACCGGACATAATATAACTTCTTTCCTGTTTCCTAAAATTTAAAAAAAATGACATCTGAAACTTTAACCGTCGAAAAAAAAGGCACAATAATTAAAAATATTCAAGTTACAAAAGTAGTTGATGGTGACACAATCAAAGTCCTATTGAATGATAAGCGAGAATTTATCAGACTTGATTATGTTGACGCCGAAGAAAGCTATTCTGAATATTCCAAACCTGTTACAGAAGTTGGAAAACAAGCAAAAGAAATGGCTATACAATATTTCACATTACCTAATGGTGAACTTAGCCAAGTTGATATTGAATTTGATACAGATGATCCTACAGAAAATTGTTTAGAAAAGTACCGTGATCATCAAGGTCGTTTAATAGCTTATGTACATAAAAATGGTGAAAATTTTAATATCAAACTCATTAAAGAAGGGTGGAGTCCCTATTTTATTAAATATGGATATTCTCGATTATATCATCAAGAAATGACTGAAGCAGAAATAGAAGCTCAAGCAAATAATCTTGGTGTTTGGAATGCTCAAATAAATACAGGTAAACGCAAAAGAAATTATAGTTTACTTGTACCTTGGTGGACGTTAAGAGCTTCCATTGTAGAAAATTATCGTACTTATGGAATAGCTGCGGGTGTGCTAGAAGTGAGATTAGATTTTCCGAAAATTTTAGCAGCAGCAGAAACGGGAGAATATATTACAGTTTTCTTTGATTTACAGGGAGGAGTTTCTAAGTGGTTAGATAATGGTGCTTTAGTTTATGACGGTACTAAAGACCATCGTTTAAAATTATGGATTCCAGATACAAATAGTGAAGAAATAAAGCCGTTATTACAACTATTAAAAAATCGTTATTTTGGTTTAGGGCGGGGATATGTTTATATTAGTGGGCAAGTGCATATGTATCGAGATAAACCGGAAATTATCCTTTCTGAAATTAAACAATTATCTGATTTTCCCCCTACAGATAGTGCTATGTGCAAGTCAGAAGTCAGAAATAATCGGTGAGTAAGTTTGAACATTTAAGCATTTATAAATATAGCAATCCTCTAATATATTTGTGTATAAGAATCTCACTGCTTTTAGGGAATAGGCAATGGGTAATAGGTAAGAGTTTCGGAGTTTATTTCTAGTTTTTGATTTGTGACAACCTATTTAGGATTGCTATATTCTAACCTATTTGCGTACTGCTATATTATATCATGTCCGGTTGAATACTTACTCTTTGAAGGAGGTAAGGCAGAAGGTATCCCCCCAACCCCCCTTTGAAAGGCAGGGTCAATTTATTGTCACGCCTAGAAAAAAGTAGGAGAGGGTGGGGAAGTGTGGGAGGTGTGGGAGGTGTGGGAAGTGTGTGAGGTGTGGGAAGTGTGTGAGGTGTGGCAGAAAAGTCCACTTTTATTCATGCAGCTTACGTATCCCCATCCTCCCCCTCCTCCCCCTCCTCCCACAAGGGTTTCAGGAGTTCCTTATAAGGGATAGCTTGTGATTGGGGGGAGGCAGAAGGAGAGAAAAGGTGATCAGAAAAAAGGTTTTTTATGACTGATTATCCGGACATGATATTACACCATTTCTGATATAGTAATGTTATATTTGGTTACCGAAAAATTAAGGCTTAAAGCCTCTCCTTTTAATGAGAAAAAAATAAAAAAATTCCTTTTAACCAATCCTCTTCATTAAAAAGAAGAGCTAATTAGGGTTTGCTGAAAAAGTATGCATGGGTGAGGGTAGTCCTCAGGAGTCAGGAGTCAGGAGTCAGGAGGAATGGGGAATGAGCGAGGAGGCAGGAGGAAAAATTATCCTTTGATTTTTCTGCCACAGTCAACTCAAAATCCTAACTTTTTGAACTCCCTAGAACAAAAACCTTGTACTTTTTCAAGACATAAAAAGGCTAAAACCTTTAGGAGTCAATGCTTTTATATTTAATCAGCAAGCCCTAATTATTAATTATTATATTAATTGTTAATTGTTAATTATTAATTATTTTCCTATTTCTTGCTTCTACGCACTCCCAGAATATACAGCAAACTTTTTGATATTTGGTGTTATAGCAATTTGAAAAAAGTCGGATTTTTGACTTTTAACTTTTGACTTTTAACTTCCGTGAACCAGTTTCTAAGCTTTCAAACCAAGAACTAATTACCGAAATAATTAATAATTAAACAATTAAATAATTAGATAATTTAGGTTTAAAGCTTCCCCAATAAAAGGGGAAAAAAATAAATCTTTTCCTTAAGCGTCAATCCTTTCCCTAAAAGGGAAAAGTAATTATCAATTATCAATTATCAATTATCCATTATCCATTATCAATTATCCATTAATAAACCATCATAGTTTCTAAATATATAGAAAAATATTCTAATATTCAGTTCAGACCAAATTAATTAATCTTGGATGAACTACAACACCCTCTATCCCATTGCTAATAGCGTTTGGGACTACTTTACGATCTGCCGA
>NZ_JAAHHT010000472.1 GCF_010672085.1 Okeania sp. SIO3I5 | reverse complement strand
TTTATCTAAAATCTAAAAACCCCAACGTTGTACTTATGACTGAACCTTTAGTTACTACTACTGAACCTTTAGTTACTACTACGCAAGCTGCTTTTTTACTCAATATTTCTACTGGTCGATTACGGGAGCTACTGAATCAAGGTCGTGTTAGAGATGCTGAAAAAGTCGGAAGACTTTGGATGATTCGCCTTAATTCTAGGGGAATGCCAGAAATTAAACCAGGTCGTCGTGGTCCCGAAGGTACTTGGAACAAGAATCGACGCTCTGGCAATACTTTTGTTCATGTTCTACGAAAGACTATTGACTATAACCGAGACAATGAAACTTCTCATCCAGTCGTTGCGGTAAAAGTGGGAGATAAAAAGGATTATTGCCACGCCCTGAAAATAAAAGGACCTTGCCAAATCGTTTATCAACCCCATGATCCCAATAAAAGTCAAGCTGGAGGAGCGCGTCTGTGGATAGAAGTAGAACCAGAACATATAGTAGAGCGAGTATATTTCAGTAATGGAGATTATGGTCCGCCACCAGAGGTGACTGAGCAGAGAGCGAAAGTTAAAAAGAAAAAGTCAAAACAAAAAAACTCAAAACAGAGAAAGTCAAAAATCAAAGGAAAAAAGAAATAGCAGAGTCAGTTAGATAAATAGTTAGCTGGGAAAACAGAGCTTAGTTTATGAGCAGTGGATGTCTTCTGTTCTATTTTTTGCTGTCTCTAAATAAATAGAATTATCTTTTGCAAAAGCTTTAATTTCAGCTAATTTTTCTAGTTTTACATATATACAGTAGATCAAGAATATCTTGTCTGGGAGTTTATTTCAAGGTTGGTGCTTGAGGACTGAGAATAACGGTATATTCTCCGCGATCGCTCTGTTGAATAACTACCACTGGAGGACGAGCATTTGATGCTTCATCTTGTGACAGAGAGGGAAATATATAATATTGACTGTCTATATCGATCAGTAGTCGCCAGATAACTTGGGGAAAGTTAGAATCGGTTTTGTTGTTGTAATCTAGTTTTAGTAATCTTTCATATAATTCTATATCTCCGATAATACGAACATTGTTAGGATCGTCTGTCAGATCAAATCTTTTTCTCCCTAATGGTCGGTTTTCTGGGATGATTACAGTTACTATTGGTAATAATGATGTGTCGTTACGAGAGTCTCGTATCGCATCAAGGTTTCCTTGAGTTTGACCAAGGAAATATAGGGTTATTAATAACCACAATATCACGACTATTTCATTAATTAAAGCTTTGTCATAATTTTGATAGTTAAATTGTTTATAATAGAGAAATGATTGGAAAGGTATAAACTTTTTATAGTATTTAGTTTTGAGGCTTAATCTTAATAATTTTAAACGCAGATTATTCAAAATTTTTGTTGATTCTTGGATAGCAAATTCAATAATTATGAAAATTATTTTGACGATAATAAAAATAGTTATTGCAATCCAAATATTACGCAAAATAGTTGAAAAATCTCCTTTATATAAGTTGCCTAAAAATACTTGTATTGATTCAATTAAAAATGATTCATAGGGTAAGTTTAAGGTATTAACTTCTAGTTGAAAATAATCAAAGTAAGTCGAACGATAAACCCAGCCTGTGAAATATAAACCTGCTCCTAAAAGACCTAATAAACCAGCAATTTTTCCCAACATAATTGTAAGTATAAATTCTTATTTCCAGAAAAATTAATCTAATGATGGAATGTTTTAGTAATATAATTTATTATATATAGATAATGTTTTGTTCAACGACCAAAAATGAATACAACTAAGAAGATAACTAAAATCACAATTATTTTCCTAATGGCCTGCCTAACTTTAGCAGTTCAAGATAAAAGAGAAGCGATTGCTAACCCTAAACCTATTGTAGAAGGTGAAGATAAACCAACCTCAAAACCCATTCCTCTTTCCTTGCCTACTAATGCAACAGTGGTACTCAAAAATGGTGATAGTAGATCCGGTAAGATAATAGATATAAATTCTCAACACATTACTATTAAAAAAGGTGAAAGTATTGCTAGAGAAGCGATCGCAAATGTTGACAAGATTAAGTTTAGTGGCGATCCTTTGTGGCCTATTCCGGGGCCAGAGAGAAAGCTCCCTATTCGTGGGGGTAAGATAAATACGAAAGGTAAACCTCGACGTATTGAGGTAAGAATGGATGGCTTAGAATGGGAGAATGTAGAAAAGGGTATTGCAATTATTAAACCTGAAGCTGTGATTGGGGTAGATGGCAGAAAAGGTCTACCTCGAAGTATGAGGAATATTTTTAATAGTCGTTATATTGTCAGCTCTATAGGGTTTGAACCAGAGCAGCAAACTTTAATTATTACTGCTACATCCAAACTTGACATAGAGTTAGTAACAAATTATGAATTTTCTATATAAAACGCTCAAACAACAATAAATCGTGCTAAGATCGAAAAAAATAAATGTTTCAGATGAAATATGTCAGACCCAAAGAAGCAGCGTCCATTCTTCGAGTTGCAGTTTCAAGTCTCAGACGATGGGATGAAGTTGGCAAAATCAAGGCAATCAAAACCCCATCAGGGCACAGGCGGTACTCAATCGCAGAAATCGAACAAGCAGGGGGTTTGCCCAGAGCAAT
>NZ_JAAHHT010000471.1 GCF_010672085.1 Okeania sp. SIO3I5 | reverse complement strand
AACAGACTAAGCTGAACGAATGACTCAGGGCGGGTTGAGTTAAACTAAGCCAGGTAAGTTACCCTACCCGACTCGTCTTCAAAACCGTGCGTGAGACTTTCACCTCACACGGCTCCTCTCTTAGACATCCCTTGTCATGGGTACATCTTGCTTCAGCGTTAACATATCGTTAATCCATAAATAACCTTCAGGTAAGTCCTGTAACTTTGGTTCTGGATATGTTTTATTATCTAAAGCAGTTTTAGTATCGTGGCAATGTCGGTGCAACAGTTGTTTATTTTTATAGTTGTTACTACCTTTTTTAGACTTAGGAATGATGTGGTCAATCTCTATTAAGTCCGTTGGTCTAAAAGTTAATCCACAAAATGCGCATTTATTCTTTTGCCGTTTTAGCAGCGTTGTGACTTCTTTCCTTACGCCTGGGTGTTTGCCGATTCTACTACTCCAATAAGTCCAGTTGCCGTCATAGGGTGATTTATTACCTTTCACTTTGATGTGTCGTACAATAGGTACATCCGAGTGTAGGTTTAGTATATATTCGCCGTCGTTAAGTACCCAATTTCTAGTTTCTTTAACGTTGAGGAAATACTTTTTCTTTACCCATTTAGCCGACTTATTTGGATGCCTTCTACTTACCCATCTCCATACTCTTTTCCATAAGAGACTATCAATTTCATCGAATATCTCTTTACTGACTACGGTTGAGAAGTAGTTAGCCCATCCTTTTATTATCGGGTTTAACTTAGCTATTAGAGCTTTAGTAGTGGCGGTTTTGTGGGAATCGCAAATATCCGCCAGCTTCCGATAATGAGTTTTTATACTCTTGGAGGATGGTTTAATCAGGGTTTTAAATCCTTGTTTGGTTGACTTAACCTTCCATTGCCTGATTGTAAAACCTAAGAAGTCAAATCCAGGTTGATTTCCTTCATATTCCTCCAAGGTGTGGGCAATTTTGGTCTTTTCTGGTTTTAGTTCTAATCCTACCTGGTTTAACCATTCCTGTATTACGGTCTTTGCTTGCAGAACTACTTTGACATCTTTGTGTAGGATAACAAAGTCATCAGCATAGCGTATTATAGATAGTGCGCATTGATTTTTTTGCTTATTTCCTGGTAGGGTTTCAGCAAATTTGTTTAGGCACTCTTCCATACCGTGTAAAGCGATGTTTGCTAGTAAGGGTGATATTACCCCTCCCTGTGGTGTACCTTCCACAGTGTTTGAGAATTGTTTATTGTCAAATACCCCTGATTTTAACCATTGTTTGATTAGCCGTTTATAGGGTGTTTGACCTACTTTTCTCAGTAGCGCATCATGGTTAATTCGGTCAAAACATTTTGATATATCAGCATCTAGCACATATTTTGGTTTGTGATTGATACTGATATAGATTGCTTCAATAGCATCATGCGTTGACCGTCCTGGTCTAAAACCATAGCTATTAGGTTCAAAACGTGCCTCCCATTCTGGTTCCATGCCCAACTTAACCAAAGATTGTAACGCCCTATCATACATAGTAGGTATGCCTAGTGGACGTTTTTCATCCCTCCCTGGTTTTGGTATCCAGACTCTACGGGTTGGACTTGCTTTTAGATATCGCGTGTTTAATAAATCAACCAAGTTAAGTCTCTGCATAGGAGGTAGATTCTTGATACCATCTACACCCGCAGTTTTTTTACCCTGGTTATCTTGGGTCACGCGCCTAACAGCTAGCAACCTAGCGTGATGACTTTTGGTCAGAAGTCTTTGGTATTTACGCATCTTGCGGATTTCGCCACGGCTGGATGCTCTGTAAATTAATTTTTGCAACTTAAATACATTCTTCTCAACCCGTCTCCAATTAATATCTCTCCATTTGAGATTTGGATTAATACAAACCGGGTCTGGTATATCGTCTGTATCCCATGCCACGCTTAAAAAGGGCTTTGGATTACCCAATCTTCTTTTTAGTGTTTTAGCTTTATTCACTGCTAATTATTACCTTACATTACGTCTAACAGTGGGTACGTCAGCTTTTGGAGCTTTTTACCCAATCCTACTCTCCCTAAGACCTACGTCCAGATGCGTAGATTGACCTTGAATGGCTTCCCAAGATTTCGACCTGTATTCTTAGGTGTCTTAGAGAGGTTTCCTCGTTCCCTTATTCCTTTGTTACGGCTGATTTAGTGGGATAAATTCTCCCGGAGGGGGGTTCGATATGGTTGTCAATAATTCCGATGCGATAGAATTATCCATTGACCCTCAGACTTGCGTCCTTCATTCCATAGCTACCTTCGGAATGGCTTTCCATAACGAGAGTTTAATTACCTTCCTGTTCGTCCACTTGTCAGCCTTTGCTTGCGGTATTGTTCCTGGTAACTGGTCCGCATCCCGCTTTTAAACCAGCTTCGGAGATTGATGTTCAGTCTCTACTCCGTGGTCTATGCTGTCAACCCAACAACGGGGCAGATGGAATTTCACCATCAAGGTAATAAGAGTTATTCACAAGTCGAGGTTGTCCTCGTGTATTGACTTGGAACGGCCATTTATACCCAGTTTTACTGGTTTAGTGGCCAACGAGTCGCACCACATCGCTGAAATCTGCTTCCTTTTTACAGGAAGTCTGACGTTTTCTCCGTGTCCGAAAATAATCGACCGTTGACCCTCGGCGACT
>NZ_JAAHHT010000470.1 GCF_010672085.1 Okeania sp. SIO3I5 | reverse complement strand
TGAATGTAAGCCGTCTAACGCACCATCAGATTATTTACCATCTAAAAAAAAGGTGCGTGACGGCAAAATTTCTAGAGTTTCCCTAAATATGGAAAACAGGATGCCGTCACACACCCTACTATTTTTCACCTATCGCTTTCTATGCAAATTGTACTTTTTGCAAACTCTGTACTTGTGGCAAAGGTTTTCCCATTTCCTCATAAGCAAACACTAAGTCTTCCAAAACTTCCTTTGCATTTTCCAGTGCTTCTTCATAAGATTCACCATGAGTTTGAGCGTACTTTCCCCATTCAGGTAAACTAGCAATATAGGTTTTATCTTCTTCAGACCATTGAATTAAAATGCTATACTTCATTAGACATCTCCTTCTTCTAACCTAGCAAGTTCTTCTAATACTGCCATTACATTTTTCTCCTGATAAAGCTTTGCATCACTTCCATCTTTGCCAGAGAGAATTACAGGTTTTACCAGAAGTGGATGAAACCAGTAGGAATGACTACCTTTTCCACGTTTAGTTAGGAGAGAAAATCCTGCTTTTTGCAAGGTTTGTTTTAATTCTCTAACTTTTTTGGGCACTTTTTCAGATCAAAATATTTATGGGATTTTATTCATATATAGCACAGCACTACGCAAATAGGTTAGGAACTTATAAATGCTTAAACTCACTCAGAGATTACTTTTGACTTTTGATTTGTGCGTAGCACTATTAAGATCAGGACTTACGCAGAACCGCCATATCTAGTAAGGGCGAATGCCATTCGCCCCTACAGATGGTATATAACTCTATATTTTGCGTAAGTCCTGAAGATACCAGCGCTACAAAAATTTTACTTTTCTACCAACCGATCTTCCGTCGCTAAAAAAGGTTGTAAATGAATCACAGGTGACTCTCTAGAAAAATCAGAATTTACCGATTTTCCATCACCATTGTGATAAACACTCGTACCATCCCATAACGCTTTAGTTATATCTCCCAATGCTGTGTAACCATCCACTTCCTTATTCAAAGTCAACAATAACGGACAACCATCACCGCTTAACTTAGTTTTCGCACAAATAACTTGTTGCCCTGGAGTATTAGGATCGTTGCGATAGTATAGGGAAAGTAAACCATCTTTGCGATAATCTTCTAATCGCTCTTCTATTGCTTCGCACCGTTTAGCAGGAGTCCAACCTCCTCCCATAGATATTACCATACCTAACCACGGTTGTTTACCTTTATCATTGTCATACACCACCGTCCAAACATCTTCTTTTCTTTCTGCATTTGGTTGCAACTCGCAGGAAAAACGGTCTGTTTTTTTCACTAAAAAACGAGGCCAACCTTGCACAATATCAATGCCTAAACTCACCCCATCTATTAATAATGAGATTATAGGAATTAGCACAACTAATACTAATGCTCCTATTCCTACAATTTTTCCATTCTGTTCCACAAGTTTCTCCTTATCTAATCTAAATATATGGTTATGAATATTTTTTGAGGTTATCAAAAATAGACTTCCCAATATTTTATCCAATTTTTTGTGAGAAGTTTTCGGAAAGGTTGAGCTATGGGAACAACAAAGGTAGGTGACGGCAAAATTTCTGGAGTTTCCCCAAAATGGAAAAGAGCTAGACACGGATTTTGCCACGGATGCACGGATTTAGCCAAATAATTAATCCGTTTATCCGTTGACTCCTCCCTAATTTGTCAGTAATTTCTGAGAATTAGATGCACCTAATTTTTGAATTTTTCGAGTTAAGAGAAAAGTTGCTAATATCAAGACACTCCACTGACTAATAATTGCTATTAACATTGGCGCGATCGCTAGAGAATTGTCGAAATAAAGCCAAGGAAAAGTAGAGAATAACCACCAATTAGGATAACTATTCGGTGTAATTGACATTAACATTAGTCCAACAGGTTGTAGAAAAATAAAACTACCTAGTATTCCTGTTGCCCAAATCGCAGGTTTCTTGACTTTTATTAGCAATATAAATTGAGCGATCACTGCATAAATTAAGATTAAGTTGAAGCTCAAAATTAAGGTCAAAATAGCTGGTAGTTTCATCGTATTATCTTGCCAAAATAAAATCCAGGAAATCCAAATTACAGCAGTAATAATTAGATGAATTCCTATCGCGACTAAAGCCGGACTTTTTTCACTCCAAATTAAATCTTGTTTTAAACTAATAGCTAATCCTTTGACAATTGCAGTTTCATCATTATTAACTTGTTGATGTCTATATCTTGCCCAATCTTGTATGCTTTGTCGTTGAGGTGACAACATGGCAATTACTAATAAAAACCAGAACAAATTAAAAATACATAAGAAAATCAACGATTGTTGTAAAAGTTCAGTTGATTGGTACTCAATATCTATCCCTAAGAAAAACAACAGTAAATAGACTTGGAAACATCCCATTAACAAATAGCTTTGTTTTTTGCTAATAAATGTAGCATCAGGATTTCTGTAACGACGATTTACAGCTTGCCAAATCCAGTAGCTTCCCAAAACTATACCTAAAATAATTATCCCAGCAACTTTTAATAGAATATTGATTTCATCACTACTACTAACAGCATAAACTTCATCAGTATATGATTGAATAATACCTAAAGAAAGAAACAGAAATATACTAGAACGGCGCACCGCGGCTCGCTGCCCC